>NZ_JBFUKO010000265.1:0-7351 GCF_056400805.1 Aminobacter sp. P4_H6_2 | reverse complement strand
TCCTGATACTTGGTTTATGTGACAAGCCCCTGCCAATCTCTATGAGCTGGAAAAGCAGATAGAGGTCGTCCGCAAGACCATCGACCACACCTACCTCAATGACATCGAAGGGCTTGCGGTGCCTTCGCTTGAGAACGTAGCGCGCTGGATCTGGGACAGGTTGGAACCCCAGTTGGCAACTCGATCGTGTGGCGGTCCGCCGGGGATCACAAGGGCAAGCCGAAGGTACCGTGTACAGCGGGCGCGCGCTGCACAAGGTCGGCGCCTAAGCGGAAGCTCTCGATAGCGTCGTAGCGCAACTGCGGCGCAGGCACTTGATTGCCTGCGCTTCTATGTACAGAGCTGACGCTGATCAGTTCAGCATCGGCCTACTGGCTCCGGCTTCTCGAACCGGATGCCGTCCAGGGCAGCATCAACCGCCCCAACCAGCGCACGAGCGAGCTGAACAGGAAGCCCATCAACGCCACAGTGCAGATGCCGACATACATGCGGTTGGCCTGGAACAGCGACCACGAATGCCAAATGCGGTAGCCTATGCCCTGGCTTGCCTGGACAAACTCGACGCCGACGATAACCAGCACCGCCGTGCCGATGGCGATGCGCATGGAAATGAACAGCTGTGGCAGAAGCGCGGGCCAGGTGACGTGGCGGAACATGTTCCAGCCCTTAGCGCCGAACGAACGAGCCGCCTCGTGGTAGTTCTCGGGGATGGCGAGCACCGCCTCCATGCACTGGATCCAGACCAGGAAAAACACTGTCATCCCGACGAGCAGCACGCCCGGTAGTTCGCCAAGACCGAAGATCAGGAGGAGCAACGGCAGCAGTGCAAGTTTTGGCACCGTATAGAGCGCGGTGAGGAATGGCTCCAGTGCGGCGCGCGTCAGCCGCGACAGGCCGAGCAACAGTGCGGCGCCCAGCCCGGTGATGACGCCGATAGCGAAGCCAGCGAGCACGCGAAGGGCGCTGGCAAGGACATCCCTCTGTAGCATCCCTGTCTGAAACATTTCGACCGCTGACATGAAGATGGCGCTTGGTGCGGGGAAAAAGCGGGTGTCGAGAAGACCGGCGCGGGCACAGATTTCCCAGAGGATGAAGAACACGACAGGCGTGGCCATCGCCAGCACCTTTTCCTGCCTTTGCGCCCGGCGTGCGTAACCGCGCGGGTCGCGCTCGGCTTCGCCCGGTCTGATAGCGATGATCTTTTCCATGCTGGTCGCCTCCTCCACTTCGATCTTGATTCAGGCAGCGTGCTTGCCAACCTGCTCTCGCAGCAGGTTCCAGATTTCCTGTTCGAGCTTGGCGAACATCGGCTCACCTCGGATTTCCGGCGCGCGCGGTCGCACGAACGGCACCTCGAATTCAGCGATGATGCGTCCCGGCCGCGCCGACATCACCACGACCCTGTCGCCCAGCAGCAGCGCTTCTTCGAGGCTGTGGGTGACGAAGACGACCGTGCGCCTGTCCTCTTGCCAGAGCGTCAGCAACTCATCCTGCAGAATACGGCGATGCTGGGCATCAAGCGCGGCGAAAGGTTCGTCCATCAAAAGGATTTCGGGCTCGACCGCCATGGCCCGAGCGATGGCGACGCGCTGCAGCATGCCCCCTGAGAGCGCCGGCGGATAAGCGTTGGCGAAGTCGGCAAGGCCCATCTTGCCGAGCCACGCGGTCGCGCGCCTGTCGGCCTCGGCGCCGGCCATGCCTGTCATCTCCAGGCCGAAGCGCACATTGGCCTGGATCGTCTTCCACGGAAACACATTGTAGTTCTGGAACACCATGGCGGTGGGAACGGCACGCGTGCCGCTGGCATGCACAAGGATTTCGCCCTCGCTCGGCCTGTGCAGGCCGGCGATCATCCTGAGTACCGTCGACTTGCCGCAACCCGATGGGCCAACGAGGCAGACGAATTCGCCGCTCCGCACGTCGAGGTCGACGCCGGCGAGCGCTTCGACATTGCCGTTGGCGTCATAACGCTTGCGCACACCCCGCACCTCGATCTTGGAGGGTGCGTCGGCGGCCAGCTGCACGGCCGCGGCGATGTCGGTTCTGCGCAATGAATTCATCTGTCGCTCCGTAAGGAAGTGCAGTTCGGCGAGCGCCTCCGAGCACTCGCGAACGAGAGGCTAGGCTGATAGGCGAAGTCAAAACAATCGCTTCCGCAGATTTTCCGGATAGCCGGAAAATTGCCGGTTGAGTTTGACAGCCTGCTCCGTTCGACGCCTAATCGTCGTGTCTCAAGTGGCGGAAATCGTTGCCGCTTTGGACAGCGGAGGCGCAGCGGCGAAATTTATGCTCCGCAATGTTGTTTCAATTCCACGCCGGGTTTCCGGCGGTCACAGCAGGCTACGAGCGGCGAGCGCCAGGCGTTCGACGGACGGCGAACTGCGTCCTGAAGAATGATTTGCGAGATTGCATATGCAGATCGTCGGCATCGACACTGGCGGAACCTTTACCGACACAGTCATCCTCACCGAGGACGGGCGTGTTGGCGTCGGCAAAGCGCTGACGACGCACGGCCGGCTGATGGAAGGCGTGATCGCATCGCTTGGTGTCGCCTCCCGCTCGCTGGGCAAGAGCCTGCGCGAAATCCTCGAGACGACCGACATCCTGTCGCACGGCACCACGGTTGGCCTCAATGCCCTGCTGACGGGTACCGGCGCCAAGGTCGGCCTGCTGGTCACCTCAGGCTTTGAAGCGACCTTGCCGATGGCACGCTCCAACAAGGTGCACGGCCTGCCCGACGAGGACAGCATCAATGCGCTCAAATGGCGCAAGCCGGACTTGCTCGTTCCCCGCCGCCGCATCATCGGAGTGCGCGAACGCATCGACGTCGACGGCAATATCGTTGTGCCGCTGGATGAGGAGCAGGCCCGCCAGTCGATCCGCCAGATTGTTGCGCGCGGCGCGGAGGCGATCGGCATTGCGCTGATGTGGTCGCCGGTCAATGGCAGTCACGAACGACGCCTCGCCGAGCTCGTCGCCGAGGAGGCGCCGGGCTTGCATGTGACGCTGTCGAGCGAGCTTGCGCCGCGTATCGGCGAATATGAGCGCACCGCGACTGTCGCCATGAATGCCTATGTCGCGCCGCTTGTCGGCGACTACCTGACCTCGCTCGACGAGGCGCTGCGCAATAAGGGATTTGCCGGCCTGTTCCTGATCGTGACCATGGGCGGTGGCGTGCGTCGCGCCAGCTCGCTGCGCGATGCCCCGGTACACCTTCTTCAATCCGGACCGGTGGGAGGCATCATGGCGGCTCGCCAGGTCGGCGCGCGGCTTGGGCATGCCGATGTGCTCGCCACCGATGTTGGCGGGACCAGCTTCGATGTCGGCCTTGTCGTGGGGGGCGCTTTGCCTGCCGCCTCGCGGCCACGCATCGACCGGCACAGCCTTGCCGTTCCGGTGATCGACCTCGCATCGATTGGAACGGGTGGTGGCAGCATCGCCTATGTCGATCCCGAACTCGGCGTGTTGCGTGTCGGTCCACAAAGTGCCGGTTCGATGCCCGGCCCTGCCTGCTACGGGCGCGGCGGCAAGCAACCCACGGTGACCGATGCCGCTGTCGTTCTGGGTCATCTCGACCGCCTTGGCGGGGCACTCACGCTTGATCGTGAAGCGGCGCGGTCGGCGCTTGCGCCACTTGCCAGCAAGCTTGGCTTGGAAGTCGAAGCGGCGGCCGACGGGATCTTGCGCGTTGCCAATGCACAGATGGCCGATCTCGTCCGTCGTGCCAGCGTGCAGCGCGGCCACGATCCTCGCAACTTCGTGCTTTATGCCTATGGTGGCGCGGCACCCCAGCATGTCGGGCGCTACGCCGCCGAAATCGGCGTAAAGGCAATCGTCATACCGCGCCTTGCGCCTGAGTTTTCCGCTTGGGGCGCAGCCTCCAGCGACATGAGGACGTCCTACGAGATCGAGCTGCCCGCCCGACCGCTGCGGGACTTCCGTGATAGCGAGATCGAAGCATTCGACCGGCTCGAGCAGCGCGCTAAAGGCGAATTCGAAGGGCTGGCGGAGGCGGGCTTGTCAGGTACCGTCGAGATCAGGCGCAAGATCGGCCTAAAATTCTCCCGCCAGCTGCACCGGATCGACATCGAGGTGCCGGCGTCACGGCTCGACGGCGCCGAGATCGCCACTGCTGAGGCGGCATTCCGGTCTCGTTACGAGCAGATCGTGGGCCGGGGTTCAGCCCATGCCAAAAGCGCGATCGAACTCGCGGCCATCGTTGTCGAAGCGCGCATGCATATTGCCATGCCCGACGCCGCTCCAGCACAGATGCGTGGCGTGCCTCGACCCATCCGGCACCGGAAGGCCTGGTTCCTGGGCCGCGAGCGGGAGACGCCCGTCTTTTTGTGGGATGAGCTTGGCGCCGGCGCGGAGGTATCAGGGCCTGCCTTCATCGAATCCGAGCAGACAACGGCCGTGATCCATCCCGGCCAGATGGCGACAATCGACGAGGACGGCAATCTCACCATCGCCGTGCCTCGGGCCCACAAGCGCTCGCCGTCGCCCAGGATTGAGGAATTGGCATGACAATCGGCCCGATAGAACTCGAAATCATCCGCCACCGGCTCGAGGCCATCAATGCTGACGCTGGCGAGACGCTGGTCCGGGTCTCGGGTTCGCAGATCGCGTCCGAGGCGAACGATTTCAACACCGCTATCATGACCGCCGACGGCACCGTGGTCTCCTGCAGCAAGTTCATTCTCGTGCAATCGACCTCGCTCAACCTGATCGTCCGCGACATCCTGGATCGATACGATGAAAACCCCGGCATTGGTCCCGGCGACCAGTTTCTCACCAATGATCCCTATCTCGGGACGCTGCATCAGCCAGATGTCACGCTGGTGGCGCCGATCTTTCACGGCGACAGGCTGATTGCCTGGGCGGGGTCGACAGTGCACGAGCCGGATGTCGGTGGGCCGGTCGCCGGCGGCTTCAACTATGCCGCCCGTTCGATTTTCGACGAAGCCATACCAATCCCGCCAGTCAAGATCGTCGAGGCCGGCAGGATCCGCCGCGACATCGAGCGTGATTATCTTGCCCGCACCCGAACGCCAGAGCTCAACGCGCTCGACCTGCTTGGCCAGATCGCGGCGAACCGTGCATCCGAGCGCCAGATGCTTGAGCTCTGCGCTGCCTATGGGACCAACGGTCTCGTCGAGGCGATGGACAGGCTGCTTGCTTCGACAGAGGCGGCATTCCGCCGCCGCCTCAGCGAACTGCCTGACGGCGTCTGGCGCGAGAACTCCTTCATCGAGCATGAGCAGCGCGTCGGCGCCGACTATCTGCCGAACCAAGTCTACGCGATCCGGCTCGCCATGGCCAAGACCGGCGACAAGCTCAGCTTCGACTTCACCGCGAGTGACGATGAAGCGCCGGGCGCGGTCAACGCCACCTATCCGACACTGGCCAACTTCACCATGGCAGCGGTGCTCGTCCATATCTGCCAGGGACTGCCGTGGATGCCGGGCGCCATCTGGCGGACCATCGAGATCCGCACCCGCAAGCGGTCTGTGGTCGATGCCGAGTGGCCGGCTGGCGTCGCGATGAGCACAGGCACCTCGGCCCAGGCGATCCGCAACTGCGTCAGCGGTTGCCTGGCCCGTTTACTCGACGGTTCGGCAGCGCATGCGCACATGGCCATGGCGTCGTCGCAGTCGTCAGGCGCCGGTGGCATGTCGATTTCGGGACACAGGCTCGATGGCAGCCCCTTCACCACGCTATTTCTGGATGAGCTGAGCGGCGGCGGAGGCGCCACCCGTAATGCGGACGGAAGCGACACCTCTGGCACAGCGACGTCGCCCGGCGCTACGCCCTCGAACCTCGAAACCAACGAAGCATACTATCCGGTGCTCTATCTGACGCGCCGCGAGCTGGCCGATTCGGGCGGGCCGGGCGCGCGCCGCGGCGGCGTCGGCGCCATGCATGCCTATCGCCCTCATCAGACGGAACGCTCGATCGCACTCTTGTCCATGGCGCAAGGATTGCAGCATCCGGCGACCATGGGTGCAGCCGGCGGCGAACCCGGTTTGCCGAGCGGCTTCGCCATCATGAGCAGCGACGTGCCGGTAGCCGGTTCGAAAGGCTGGTCGGATCTTGCGGATGTCACCGATGTTCGGCTGCCGGATGCCGCCACCAGACTCCACCCGGACCAGATACTGGTCACGTCCTCGCAAGGCGGCGGCGGCTTCGGCGATCCGCTTGAGCGTAATCCGACATCGGTGGCAACCGACGTTCTCGACGGGTTGGTCAGCATCGGCGGTGCGTTGCGCGACTTTGGCGTGGTCCTGCGCCTCGACGGTGACCAGGCAGTGATCGACCATGCCGCGTCGGAGGCGGAGCGACAAGCACGTCTCAGGGCCCGGCTCGGCGGTCGCGAGTTGCGCAAGGCTGAAGGTCCGGTCAGCGGACGTCGCCTTTCTAGCCATTTCCGGGCCGTCGAAGCGTCCGGTGGCGAACAGATCGTATGCGCCAGCTGCGGCCATGGCATCTGCAACGCGGGCGCGGGTCTCTACGCGTCCCTTGTCGTCCACGAAGCTGCCGCAGGCGAGCGGTCGGCCACCACCGATCGCTATCCCGGCAGTGAGCGTTTCCGCCTCCGCCACCTCTATTGTCCCGGCTGCGCCCGACAGGTCGACGTTCAGGTCGCGGTCGCCGGCGATCCAGTGCTTGAGGCGATGGAAGTACTGCCACCCGATCAACCAACAGAGGCACGACCATGACCGCCATTCCTCTGCCTTATGGCGATGATCCCGACACGATGGGGTTCTGGGACGCGGCCCGCGAGAAGCGCCTTGTCGTGCAACGCTRCAAGGCCTGCGGCCATTGTCAGTTTCCGCCCCATCCGTTCTGCGCTGGCTGTGCCCGTAACGAAACAGAATGGGTCGACGCAGTCGGTCGGGGTCAAGTGTGGTCGTACGRCATTGCCCACGGCCCAACGCTGCCGGGTTTTCAGGATGTGGTGCCGTATCCGATGATCGTCGTCGAACTCGACGATCATCCGCATATCCGCATGGTCGGCAGTCTTGTTGCCGCACCGGAAGCCCCCATCAACAGCGTTCCCGCTTCGGCCATCCGTATAGGCTTGCCGGTCGATGTCATCTTCACCGCCGTCTCCGACGACATCACCTTGCCGCGCTGGATGGCTCGCGCATCCGAGGGTCAGAAGCCATGAGCGACACGATCTTCCTCAAGGACCGCACAGCGATCGTCGGCATCGGTGAGACCGCTTTCGGCAAGTCAATGGCGGAAAGCGAGGAGCAGCTTGCCTGCATGGCGATCAAGGCGGCGCTCGATGACGCCGGCATCTCGCCGT
Organism: Aminobacter sp. P4_H6_2; assembly: GCF_056400805.1. Taxonomy (NCBI): domain Bacteria; kingdom Pseudomonadati; phylum Pseudomonadota; class Alphaproteobacteria; order Hyphomicrobiales; family Phyllobacteriaceae; genus Aminobacter; species Aminobacter sp. P4_H6_2. The sequence continues at coordinate 39 of NZ_JBFUKO010000265.1, read as the reverse complement.
CGGAGGTCGATGGCCTGTGTTCGCTCAACATGGAAAATG
>NZ_JBFUKO010000264.1:0-7389 GCF_056400805.1 Aminobacter sp. P4_H6_2 | reverse complement strand
GAATTTTCCTGCGGGGACGTTCGGAGGCAGCGTAACCTTGTACGTCTTGTTGCCGTCGAAGTGATCGCCTTTGGAGTCGACGGCTTGGATGATGTACTGCGAGCCGATGTCCGTCAGCCGCATGATCATTGCCGGGGTTATGAAGGTGTACCCGAAAAACATGGTGGTACGGACGTTGAGCGTGCGCGCACCCGTCGGCGGATTCTGGATAATTTTGCCGTCTGCACTGACCTCAGGCGGCGGTGTCTCCATGTCGTAACCGCCGAGGAAAAGCGGGTTGAACCACGTCGAGTTGGGGTAATCATAGCCACCGTCGGAGGGACGCCACTTAAAATTCAGGGTCCGCGCAGCTGCGTTTCCAATCGCTGCCGCGTCGGTCAGGATTTTCTTCATCCGCTCGTCGGGGCTGAAAGGCTTGCCCTTCACGATACCGATGGCTGCCAATGATCCCATGATTTCGCGCGGGGCGAATGGCAGACGCGCTGTGGCGACATGAAAATGGCGGCCTCGGGGGGCGGCCTGGGACCGCCTTTTTCATGTTCAGTCAGCCTCTCGACCACCCTCAGATGCGGAACGACCACAACAGGCAAGCCAGGGTGGCGATGGCGAAGATGGCGAAGAACAGGCTGCGCAAGAGGAGATTGCGTCGGAGTTCGTTCATCGCCAGGTGACAGCCGACGATCGCTGCGACGAACAGGAAGCGCCAGTCGAGCAGGGCCCATGGCGCGCTTGTCTGTCCGAAGGCCCAGCGCGCCGCGAGACAGCCGACGATGGTCGCAAACAGTGCAACGACAACCCAATGGATCGTATCCGCAGCGTTAAGCAGAACAACACTTGCGGCCTTGAGCGGCAGGATCATCATCAGCATGGCGGCAAAGAAGTAGATCGCGGCCAGGGGCAGGAACGTGTCGGCGTTGGCGATGTCGTCCAGCCGCTTCACGCCGGTGATGCCGAACGGATAGCCGTGCCGCGCCACAGCAAGGCTGAGAGCCATCAGCAGCGCCGTCAGCACGGCGACGAGGGCAAAAGAAGTGGCTGCCTTGTTCATGATGGTCCCAATGCTTGGCGAATCGGCTCGCACTCTGCGTAGCGCAGCAAAATCGGGATTTCCAATGATGAGATTAGCCGGGGTCAGCGGTGGCGATCGGAGCTGACCAGCGCAGTCTCTCAAGCTCGCGTGCGTGGAGAGTGCTCATCTTGCGGCGAGACAAGCCTGTTGCATGCGGACGACTGGCCTGGCGCCGTTGGCCGACCCGCCTTGATGTTGCTGCGCGGTCGCCCGATTCATGCCGAATTGCCAAGGCATCTCCATGCCCCGAAGGGACTCGGCGATCACGCGCCACAAGCGCCATGGATCGATAATTGCCGTCGTGCATTGTAGGTAGGGCGGACAATCAAAGCTTTTTCAGAGAGATGATGATGAATAAACTGGTTTTGAGTCTTGCACTGTTGGTGCCGCTGGCAGCCTGTTCGCAGACGCAACAGGGTGCAGCCATTGGCGGCCTCGGCGGCGCGGCGATCGGCAGTGCTGTTGCCGCCCCCGGAAATCGCGCAGAGGGCGCGCTCGTCGGTGGCGCGGTTGGTGCTGTCGCAGGCGGCCTGATTGGCAACGCAAATGAGCCCAACCAGTGTCGCTACCGCGACCGCTATGGCCGTACCTATGTCGCGCCGTGCCAGCGCGGCTACTACTGAGCCGGCTATCCACAAACAACGAAATCCCGAAGGCGCCGAGGCACCTTCGGGATATTTCTTACCACCTTTCGGAGGGTGGTTGTCGCCGGCCCAAACTTTTTCAAGGACTCAATTTTAGCCTTATCTATTTGTTTTTGARTAGATAATTGCGTTGTTCTGAGGTTCGTTGCGGGCGGCCCGCAACGCACCGCTTCTGAATTGGGCGGCGCCCCTGAAGGAAAAAATGCTCCGCGCGGCTGGTGCGCCGGCAAAGCCGTTCCACAATCTTGCCAAAATTAGCAATCGACAAAGTCTATTATTTTTATAGACTAACGGCATGATGGAGATTGCGATGGCACAGACCCAGTATCTCTCACACGGCCGGCCCGCGCAGAACGCGGCTTCGACCGTCAAGCCGGTGGCATTTGCCCAGCTTGCGTCCTACCTCATCTTCACGGTGTCGTTCGGTTTCACYGTGGCGATGGTCGTTGGACTGGTCCACTAGCAGCTCTGATTGGCGCTGGAAGTGGCGTCATGTTCTCTCAACCCAACTGAAGAAGGCTCTTGCGAGTAGCGCGTGAACCGGCGTGGGCGGCGCCAAAAACTGTTCCTGACAAGATGAAGGAGTTTGCGATGCAGATCGACTTCACCCATTGCCCGGGCGGCACAGCCGACAGCGACGAACTTCATAGTTCATTCTTCTCCGATACCGGGGTTGCGGTCCAGCAACTCAGATTGCTCGAACAATCCGGTTTCGACCGGGTGATGATAGATGACATGGGCGGCCTGCTCGCCAATATGGACCTAGCATCGCTGGCGTTACGCAGCACCCGGTCGATCGCCGTCCTTGCCTCGCATTGGCCGGGTATCGTGGCACCTGTCGTTGCAGCCCGACAGTTTGCGACCCTTGACCAGCTTGGCTCCGGCCGGTTGGCGTTGCGGGTGCCGCCGAGCCGCGACCTGCGCGAGACAAATGACGATAGCGGCCTGGTCGCCACGCTGGGGCGGACGGACGAATACCTGACACTGCTCAAGCGGCTGTGGAGCAATGCCCGACCCTTCGACCATGAGGGTTTGTTCTATCGCATCCATGGCGGCTTTGTGCCGATGAAGGCGGCCGACGGCGCTGCCATTGCACTACAGCTCGGCGGATTGTCTGGTACGGCGCTCAAAATCGCTGGCCGTCACGCCGACCGGTTCGAGTTGCCAGTAGGCGGGTTCGAGGACACAGGCCGGCTGATCGAGCGTGTTCGGGTCGCGGCCGATCCATTCGGTCGTGCGCAGCGCATTGGCTTTTCCTTGCCAGTCCATGTCGGCGAAGGCATCCAGGCATGGCAGCTTGGTGGGGCGCCGGAACAGATGGTCTCGGCGCTGGCAGGCTTTGTCGAGCTCGGCGTGACCGATTTCATCGTTCACGGACTCGATGACGCCGACTCGATCGCGGCGTTCGGGCGCCAGGTCATACCGCCGCTGCGCAAGGCCTTCAGGCGGCACGAGCCAGCGCCAGCGCACCGTCGCAACCGGCCAATGGTGCTTCGTCGGGTCGTCTGAGGCGATGGACGCGCCTCAGGCGTGGTGCAAGGCTTCGCTCAGGATGTCGTCATTGGCGGCGTCGCGCACCTGGGCGAGGCTGCGATTGTCGAGCACGCCGGCGATGGCCTGGCGCACCTCGAGCATCATGTGCCTGATCTGGCAGGTGGCCTCGTCGCAGTCGTCGCAGGGCTGGTATTGGGTGCGGCTGGCGCAAGGGATTGGCGCCAGGGGCCCGTCGAGCACGCGCACGACATGGCCGATCTTGATCTCGCTGGCGGACTTGGCGAGGCGGTAGCCGCCGTCCTTGCCCTTGCGGCTCTGGACGAATCCGGCATTGCGCAGTTCACCCAGGATGGCGTCCAGAAACTTTTTCGGGATCTTGTTGGCGGTTGCGATGTCGCCGACGAAGGCGAGCTGGCCGGCCGGCAGTTGGGACAGGTAGACGAGGGCCTTGAGGCCGTATTTGCCTTTTTTAGTCAGCATGGTGAACGCGTGTCATCGGCTTTCGGCTGCTTGTGGCAGCGTGAGGTTGCTTGCCGAGGATAACGATTCGTCCCCCATCGCATTCCGGCCTTCACCAGAGATAAATTCCACAGACTTGATATACAAGCCGAAACACGTTGATTTTCCGTAAGTTTTGCGGGTTTTCAGGCTGATTCAGCCTGCTGCGTAGACTCGGGCCCGCTCGATGGTGATGACGCCCTGTTCACGAGCGCTGACCTGGGTCTCGGGGGTGACGTCGAGTTCGATCGCTTCGCCCGACGCCGTGACCGCAAGAATGCGCCGACCAGCTGGCCGATCGATGACCCGGGCGACGGTCGCTGGGATGCCTTCGCCTGCCGAATTCCAGCCGAGATCGCTTGGGCGCAGGAAGATTTCGAYGGGGCCGTCGGGGAAGCCGGGCGCGGGGATTTTGGCGTCGCCGAGCCGGGCATGGCCGCCCGAGACGGTCGCTGCAAAGCGGTTGGTGTCGCCCAGAAAGTTCATGACGAAGGCCGAGGCCGGGTTGCGGCAAACGTCTTCGGGCGTGCCCTGTTGCACGATCTGGCCCTTGTCGAGGATGACGACACGGTCGGCGAGGTCGAGCGCTTCTTCCTGGTCGTGGGTAACGAACAGCGTGGTGATGCCAAGCTCCTGATGGATTTCGCGCAACCAGCGGCGCAGATCGCGGCGCACATTTGCGTCAAGTGCCCCAAAAGGTTCGTCGAGCAAAAGTACCTTGGGATCGACGGCGAGCGCACGGGCAAGGGCGACGCGCTGGCGCTGGCCGCCTGAGATCTGGCCGGGGAAACGTTCGCCCAGGCCGTCGAGCTGGACCAGGCGCAAAAGCTCGGCAACACGGGTGTCGATGGCGGTCTTGTCGCGGCGGGTCTTGGAAACCTTCATGCCGAAGGCGATGTTCTCCGCCACCGTCATATGCGGAAACAGCGCGTAATGCTGGAAGACGAAACCGACGCCACGGTCGCGCACCGGAATGTCGGTGGCGTCTTCGTCGCCGAAATAGATGTGACCGGCATCGGAATATTCGAGGCCCGCGACCATGCGCAGGATGGTGGTCTTGCCCGATCCGGAGGGGCCGAGCAGGGCGACGAGTTCGCCGCTTTCGATCTCCAGTGACACGCCGCGTACGGCACGGAAGGTCTCGAAGTTCTTCGCGACATTGTCGAGGCGGATTTTCATGACGAAACCTCAGCGGAAACGGTTTTTGGAGCAGCAACTGGTGCTGCAAGCGCAGGGCGGCGGCGGGCACGGCCCGCGCCCTGGCGTTCGAGCAGGACCTTGGCGATGAGTGTGACTACAGCGAGCAGCGCCAGGATGGAGGCGGCGGCGAAGGCGCCAGCCGTCTGGTAGTCGTGGTAGAGCAGCTCGATATGCAGCGGCAGCGTGTTGGTCTGGCCGCGGATGTTGCCCGAGACGACCGAAACCGCGCCAAATTCGCCCATGACGCGGGCATTGCACAGCACCACGCCGTAGAGCAGTGCCAAGCGAATGTTGGGCAGGGTGACGGAGAAGAAGGTGCGCCAGCCCGACGCGCCGAGCGATGTTGCTGCTTCTTCCAGATCGCGCCCTTGCGCCTGCATCAGCGGGATCAGCTCGCGGGCGACGAAGGGGGCGGTGACGAACATCGAGGCGAGCACGATGCCGGGCAGGGCGAACAGGATCTTGATATCGGCGGATTCGAGTGCCGGCCCGAACAGGCCCTGCAGGCCGTAGACGAAGAGATAGGCGACGCCGGTGACAATCGGCGAGATCGAGAACGGAATCTCGATGACGACAAGCAGGAAGCGGCGGCCCCGGAAGTCGAATTTGGTGATCGCCCAAGCTGCGGCGACGCCGAAGGCGGTGTTGATCGGCACGGCAATCAGTGCAGTGACGACCGTAAGCCAGATGGCGTGCAGRGTGTCGGGATGGGTGATCGCGGCGGCATAGACCTTGATGCCTTGCGAAAACGCCTGGTAGCCGATGACGGCCAGGGGGGCGATGATGACGATGGCGACCAGCGTCAGCACGATGCCGATCAGGGCGCGGCGGAAGGCTGGTGCGTCGCCGACGCGCGGCGGGCGGCCTTTGATAGAAGCGCTCATCTCAACCCCTCGCCGTGTAGCGCAGGGCGCGCGCCTGCAGAATGTTGGTGACGGCAAGCATCACGAAGGCAGTGATGAGCAGCACCGAGGCAATCGCCGCGGCGGCCTGGTAGTCGTATTCCTCAAGCCGGATGAAGGCGAGGAGTGCCGTGATCTCGGTGGACATCGGCTGGTTGCCTGCAATGAAGATGATGGCGCCGAACTCGCCGAGGCTGCGGGCGAAGGACAAGGACAGGCCGGCGAGCAAGGCGGGCGCCAACAGCGGCAGGATGACCCGCAGAAAGATCGAGCGGTCGCTGCCGCCGAGTGTTTGGGCGGCTTCCTCAAGCGCGGGGTCGAGGTCTTCCAGCACCGGCTGAACCGTGCGGACGATGAAGGGCAGGCTGGTGAAGGCCATGGCGACCATGATGCCGAGTGGGGTGTAGGCGACCTTGATACCGGCTTGAGCAAGGACCGAGCCGAACCAGCCGTTTTCGGCGAACAACGTGGTCAAGGCAATGCCGGCGACCGCTGTCGGCAGCGCGAACGGCAGGTCGACGAGCGCGTCGATGAAGCGGCGGCCGGGAAAGCGGTAGCGCACCAGGACCCAGGCTAGCGCCATGCCGAAGACGAGGTTGAAGACGGTTGCGGCCAGTGCCGAAAGTGCTGTGACGCGGTAGCTGGCAACCGCGCGCGGCGAGGAGACGATGCGCCAATAGTCCTCGAAACCGAGGCTGGCCGCCTTGAAGACCAGAGCGCCGAGCGGCAGCACGACGATGATCGAGACGTAGACGAGGGTTATCCCCAGCGCCAGGGGAAACCCTGGCAGAATGCGGCGCGCCACTGAAATGCCTTCCTGGATACATCAATGCGGAAAGCCGGCATGGCCGGCTCTCCAATTCTCAACAACAATGGGTGGCGAGGGTCAACGTTCGCCGTAGATCTGGTCGAGCAGGCCGCCCGAACCGAAATGCTCCTTCTGGACCTTGTCCCAGCCGCCGAAGACGTTCTCGACGGTGACCAGGCGAACCTCGGGGAACTGGTCCTTGAATTCGGCAGCGACGGCAGGCTCGTGGACGCGGTTGCCGTGCTGGGCGGCAATGCGCTGTCCCTCAGGCGTGTACAGGAAGTCGAGATAGGACTTGGCCAGATCGCGCGAACCGCGCTTGTCGACGACCTTGTCGACGATGGCGACCGGGAACTCCGCCAACAGGCTGACGGACGGGATGACGCTCTCGACCTTGTCGGAACCGTATCCCTTGGCGATCGAGCGGGTTTCGGCCTCGAAGGTGATCAAAACGTCACCGATGTTGCGCTCAACGAAGGTGGTGGTGGCGGCGCGGCCGCCAGTGTCGAACACCGGTACGTTGTCGAACAGCTTGGTCACGAACTCCTTCACCTTGGCGTCGTCGCCCTTGAACGCTTCTTTGGCGTAGGCGGTTGCCGCGAGATAGGTGTAGCGCGCGTTGCCCGAGGTCTTGGGGTTGGGGAAGATCACCTTGACGTCGTCGCGGACCAGATCGGACCAGTCCTTGATGCCCTTGGGGTTGCCGGCGCGGACGAGGAAGGACGGCAGCGAATAGAAAGGCGAGGCCTGGTTGGCGAAGTCCTTCTTCCAGTC
>NZ_JBFUKO010000263.1:0-7416 GCF_056400805.1 Aminobacter sp. P4_H6_2 | reverse complement strand
ATCTCGTGCTTCTCGGCCGTGTCGAGACGCTGAATCAACAGGTCGACAGCGCTCGCCGCACCGCCAATGACAGCCTTGGCCGGCTCAACGCACTGCCCCAGCCTGAGGTCGGCGACAGCTCGATGTTCGTCGACCGGCTCGATATCCACCGGCGCGACAGGGAAGCGTTGTTCGAGGCGATGCGTCAGCTCGAAACAGCGCGCGAAGCCTTGCGGATCGCTGCCGCGGCGATCGCCCCTGCGAGCGGCTCGCAGCTCAACCGCCGCTAACCCAATACATTGATCTGGAGACATGACCTTGGCACATGCGATTGAAGACGAACGGCGTCATGAGGAAGCGCAAGCGCATATCCGCGCCACGATCATGAACGAATTCTGCGAGGTCATGCGCAAGACCGGCCTGCCGCCGATGGTCGTCATGCGCCTCGCCGCCCAGGCGGTGGGCTCGATCTACCGCGAGACATCAGATGCGCATTCGGGCCCCGCTGCCTGCACCTGCGGCTGGTGTCCGCGCCAGGAGGCCGACGTCGACATGCTGTGTTCGGCGCTGCTCGCCGCCTGTGGCCGCCGTGCCAGCCGAAACCTGCACCTGATGCCGATTGCCGGCACGGCGTAAGCCGCGGCCATCCGCTAGCGCACCTCCATAGCGCGCGTTGTGATGGATACCGGCGCGCTCGCGCGGTTCAGCCCTTCCTCTTGCCAAGGCCGACCAGCCTATCCAGCGCGATGGGCCCGCCGCCATAGACGGCAAGCGTCAGCGCCATTGCTGCCCAAGGCAGGTGGAAATTGGCCCAGCCCTCCGGCACTGTCAGCTGGATAACCGCGGTCATCAGCAAGATGCCGATCGCCGCAAAGCGCGTACCCAGTCCCAGCACCAGCAATATTGGCAGCACGATCTCACCGATTCCGGCGAACGTCGCCATCAGGATGGGTGCGGGATAGGGATACTGATTGCCGAATATGTGCAGGCTGAACTCCTGGGTGAACAGGTAGCGCGCGCCGTTGGACAGCGTCAGGAAACCGTCCCATTTGGTCAGTCCCGACTTGAAGAAGGGCACGGCAATCGCAAACCTGAGCGCCAGGAGCGGTAGCGTTGCGGGGATTGCGGCGATTGCGCTTTCGGCCCGCTGAAGCAGGCTCGCTTGGCCTTGGCCGCGCAGCATCGGAGCATTGTCTGTTCGTGCCATCGCTGATGTCTCCGCTATGTCTCGATTCCGGCGAATGCGCCGAGCGAAATCAGGCCGGTGATCGCCCGGCCGAAATCGAATTGCTGATCCTGCGCGAATACGGCCTGCGCGGCCTCGCCGATGGTCGACCCGGTAAACAGGGCTGCGGCGAAAACGCCGTCCGCCCCGGGTATGACATGCACGCGCACCTCGAAGGCGGGCCGGGTCACAGCCACCCATTCCGCATGGCCGACTGACTGCTTGCCGGCGTAGTCCTGCTGATGCGCCTGCCAGATGGTGCCTATGGCAAAGTTGGAGCGCACCAATGCTGTAGCTGCGTGAATCCGGAACCGCGATGTCGCGATTTGGTCCGGCGCGACCTTGGCCAGCGCCTCGACCGTCATCGGCAGCACATCGCCAGCGTGATAGGCGCGGGTCCATGCCGCCTCCAGCCTCGCCACGTCGGCGAGGTAGGGCAAGGCGGTGGCCGGCGCGAAATCTGCGATAAAATCCGGAAACTGGTCGCCATAGGCGAAAATCAGCGGGCTTGAAGGCAGCGATGTCGCCATGAAAGCGCGGGCCATGCCATGGAAGAATTCGTCACCCACCAGCCGCTTCACCACCGGGAACCGCTGGCCAAGCGCATTGGTCAGGCTGACGGCGATATTGTTCCTGTAGACGGCAAATCGTGCCGTATCGGCCTCGCCACGCGCGCTCGTCACGCCATCCGGCACGGGAAGCGTGGGGTCCAGCAGTGCTGCGGCAAATTTCTCCTGGACGCTGCTCATGCCTGCCTCGCCTGGCGTTTGTCCTGCCAGTGGCGGGCTGTTTGGAGCACCGCTTCAACACGGATTGCCTCGGCAAGCAGCACCGGAAATGCCGGTACGTTGTTGTCCCATTCGATTAGCGTCGGCAGCGGTCCGGCCCGAGCTATCGCATGGTGGTAAAGCGCGAACACGTCGTCCATTACCATCGAGCCATGTGCGTCGATCAGCAAACGGTCGCCGGCGCTGTCGACGGTCTCGTCATAACCGCCAAGGTGGATTTCGCCGACGCGCTCGATCGGAAACCGGTCGATATAGGCATATGGGTCGAGGCCATGGTTGACCGCCGAAACCATGACGTTGTTGACGTCGAGCAGCAGTCCGCAGCCGCTGCGCTCGGCAACGCTGTCGAGAAAATCGATCTCGTTGATCTTGCTGTCTTCAAACAGGATGTAGGTCGAGGGGTTTTCCAGCAGCATGCGGTGGCCAACGGTCTGCTGCACCTCATCGACATGGTCGGCCACACGGGAGAGTGTTTCCTTGGTATAGGGCAGCGGCAACAGGTCGTTGAGGAAGCCCGTATCATGCGTCGACCAGGCGAGATGTTCGGAAAATGACTGCGGCCGGTAGCGGTCGACCAGCTTGCGAAGCCGCGCCAGATGTGTCTTGTCGAGCGGCCGTTCCGCCCCGATGGAAAGGCCGACACCGTGCAGCGACAGGGGGTAGCGGCTTGCGAGTTCACCGAGCACGCGGTGCGGTTCGCCGCCGTCGCCCATGTAGTTCTCGGCGTGGATTTCAAAGAAGCCCACTTTCGGCAGTGTTGCGAAGATCTCGGCGGCGTGCCCCGGCTTGAAGCCAAGGCCGGCGCCTGCCGGCAATGTCCCTGCGTGATTGCGCGAAATGTTCATGCTGTTTGCCCGGCGTTGAAGATGGTGGATGGGGCCCGGCGTGCCGGACCCCAAGACGAGCTACATCGACGAACTACATCTTGGCCTGCTCAAGCATGCCCTTGTGGCCGTTCACGTCCATCGTCGCGCAGGTGCCGGCCGGAACGGCCTTCCAGGCGTTGCCCTGGTAGTCCATGGTCGAGGTTCCCGCACAGGTCGTGCCCGCGCCTGCCGCGCAATCGTTCTGGCCCTTCAGCGCGATGCCGTAGCACTTTTCCATGCCGACCATCTTTTCTGCCGGCAGCGGCGCTGCATAGGCGGCGGAAGCAAGTGCCGAAGCGAGCGAGCCGGCGAGAACAAGGGCGAGGGTCTGGCGATTCATGGTCAACTCCTATGAGAGGTTGTAGGAGCGCTCATGCGCCCCACATCGTCGACTTCGCGAGGCGGCCCTGCTTCGTTACATTCGCTTTCGAACACGCTTTAGTGATCGACGCCGCCGCGATATTCGGCATATTTCGCCAGCCGCGTAACAAACGGGCGCCGCCGCCGAAAAGGAGGAAGACAAGCTTGACGAGGACGGACGATGCCGAACTTGCCCGGCTTTTCCGGGCGGCGATGGCAGGAGACGAAAGTGCCTATGCCGTCTTTCTCGAGCGCGTCGCGGTGCTTGTGCGGGGCTTCTGCCGCCGGCGCATCATTCACGGCGGTGTCGAACCGGAGGATGTCGTGCAAGAGACGCTGCTTGCGATCCATCTGAAACGTCATACCTGGCGGCAGGACGAAGCCGTGATGCCATGGATCTACGCGATCGCCCGCTACAAGCTGATCGATGCGTTTCGCCGCCGTGGCAAGCGCATCGAGGTCGACATCGCCGACTTCGCCGACACGCTGGCCGAACCGGAAAAGGACAGCCTGGGCAGCCGCGACATCGACCGCGCGCTCGACGCCCTTGCTCCGGTGCAACGCAACGTCGTGTCGTCGATATCAGTCGATGGCGCGTCGATCGGCGAGACGGCGAGCGCGCTAGGCATGACCGAGACGGCGGTGCGGGTGGCGCTTCATCGCGGCCTCAAGGCGATTTCCCGGCGCTTTGTCAGGGATTGAACGGAACGGACATGGAAACCAAGGACCTCATCAAGGCGATCTCGAGCGATGCCGCTTCCCGCCAAACCTCGCTCGGCCCGCTGCTGCTTGTTGCCTGCGTTGCCGCCAGCATCGTTGCCGCAATTGTCTTTGCCGTGCTGCTCGGACCGCGCCCCGACATCGCGGCCGCCGCCGAGACCTGGCGCTTCCTGCTCAAATTCGTCATCACCGGGGCTGTTGCCGTCACAGCCTGCGGGCTTGTCGCGGTGCTTGCCCGTCCGGGCGCCCGGCTCGGCCGTCGCGCCGCGTCGCTGGTCGTTGCGCCGGYGATCCTGCTTGTGGCGCTAGCTGTTGAGTTCGCCACCATTCCATCAGCCGAATGGGGCACGCGGCTCATCGGCACCAACGCCCTTGTCTGCCTGACCATGATCCCGCTGATCGGTCTCGGCCCGCTCGCCATCTTCCTGGCCGCCCTGCGCCGTGGCGCCCCGACCAGGCCCGGCCTCGCCGGTGCCGCTTGCGGCCTGCTTGCCGGTGGCCTTGCCGCCACCTTCTACGCCGCGCACTGCTTCGACRATTCCCCGTTCTTCGTCGCCACCTGGTATTCGCTCGCCATCGCCATCCTCACGCTTGCCGGCGCTGCTGCCGGCCGCTTCGTGCTGCGCTGGTAGCAACAGGGCGCAAAGCCGCGCTTGTTAAGCTTTGTCGCCCCTGCTAAAGCGCCGCACATGACCACACCGCTCGACCACATCCGCAATTTCTCCATCGTTGCCCATATCGATCACGGCAAGTCGACGCTTGCCGACCGGCTGATCCAGTCCACCGGCGGGCTGGAACTGCGCGAGATGACCGAACAGGTCCTCGACAACATGGACATCGAGCGCGAGCGCGGCATCACCATCAAGGCCCAGACCGTGCGGCTCAACTACCGCGCCAACAACGGCGAGGACTACATCCTCAACCTGATCGACACGCCCGGCCACGTCGACTTCGCCTATGAAGTGTCGCGTTCGCTGTCGGCCTGCGAGGGTTCGCTGCTCGTCGTCGACGCTTCGCAAGGCGTCGAGGCGCAGACGCTCGCCAACGTCTACCAGGCCATCGACAACAACCACGAGATCGTGGTCGTCCTCAACAAGATCGACCTGCCCGCCGCCGAGCCCGAGCGCATCAAGGAGCAGGTCGAGGAAGTCATCGGCATCGACGCCTCGCAAGCCGTCTACATCTCGGCCAAGACCGGCCTCGGCATCCCCGACGTGCTGGAGGCGATCGTCAACCAGCTGCCGCCGCCGCGCGAGGGCGACATCGACGCGCCGCTCAAGGCGATGCTGGTCGACAGCTGGTACGACACCTATCTCGGCGTCATCGTCCTGGTACGCATCATCGATGGCAAGCTCAAGAAGGGCCAGACCATCCGCATGATGGAGACCAACGCCAAGTATCTGGTCGAGCGTACCGGCGTCTTCACCCCCAAGATGATCCAGGTCGACGAGCTTGGCCCCGGCGAGTTCGGCTTCTTCACCGGCTCGATCAAGGAAGTGGCCGACACCCGCGTCGGCGACACCATCACCGAGGACAAGCGCCCCACCGCCAAGGCCCTGCCGGGCTTCAAGCCGGCCCAGCCGGTGGTGTTCTGCGGCCTGTTCCCGGTCGACGCCGCCGACTTCGAGGACCTGCGCTCCGCCATGGGCAAGCTGCGTCTCAACGACGCCAGCTTCTCCTTTGAAATGGAAACCTCGGCCGCACTCGGCTTCGGCTTCCGCTGCGGCTTCCTTGGCCTTTTGCACCTCGAGATCATCCAGGAGCGGCTCGAGCGCGAGTTCAATCTCGACCTCATCGCCACTGCTCCTTCGGTCGTCTACCGGATGAATCTCAACGACGGCACGGTCAAGGAACTGCACAACCCSGCCGACATGCCCGACGTGGTCAAGATCGCCGCGATCGAGGAGCCGTGGATCCGCGCCACCATCCTGACGCCTGACGATTATCTCGGCTCGATCCTCAAGCTGTGCCAGGAGCGCCGCGGCATCCAGGTCGACCTCTCCTATGTCGGCAAGCGCGCCATGCTGGTCTACGACCTGCCGCTCAACGAGGTGGTGTTCGACTTCTACGACCGGCTGAAGTCGATCTCCAAGGGCTACGCCTCCTTCGACTACCACCTCACCGACTACAAGGAAGGCGACCTCGTCAAGATGTCGATCCTGGTCAACGAGGAGCCGGTCGACGCGCTCTCCATGCTGGTCCACCGCACGGCCGCCGAAAAGCGCGGCCGCGTCATGGTCGAAAAGCTCAAGGAGCTGATCCCCCAGCACATGTTCAAGATCCCGATCCAGGCAGCGATCGGCGGCAAGGTCATTGCCCGCGAAACCATCTCCGCCCTGCGCAAGGACGTCACCGCAAAATGCTACGGCGGCGACGTCACCCGCAAGCGCAAGCTGCTCGAGAAGCAGAAAGAGGGCAAGAAGCGCATGCGCCAGTTCGGCAAGGTCGACATCCCGCAGGAAGCCTTCATCCAGGCGCTCAAGATGGGCGATAACTGAGACACCCTTTTTCCTTCTCCCCGTTCACGGGGAGAAGGTGGCCGCGCAGCGGCCGGATGAGGGGCGGCGCGAACGCCTCATTCTCCTCTCCCCAGCGGTCGGGTGAGGGGGCACTTGCGCGCCCCCAGCCCCATCACTTCACCGCAAAATCCACAGTTTCCTTCACCGTTCCATCCACGGCGATCTGCACCTGATAGGTGCCGACCGGCCAGCCGGCATCCGGCTTGGTCATCGAGGCGTCGAGTTGGTTTTCGATCATGCCGATTTCGAAGCTGACTTCGTCGATCTTGTAGTTAGCCGGCGCGACACCACCGGAATCGACTGAAACCCAGCTCACCGTGAGCTTCGATCCTGAAGCCACCGCGTCGGTCAGTTCGGCGGACAAGAAAATCTTCGCCGTATCCGGCGCAAACGTCGCTTGGGTCTCTTCCGCGTCTTCGCTCGCCGACAGCACGATGTTTTCGAACCCTTCGGCCTGCGCGTGCGCAGCCAACGTCCCAACCGCCACCAGCGCGGCTGCCCCCATCATCATCGACCGAATGCGCATGCTCTTCCCCTGGATTTGAAACCGCCGCCCGCGCCCGACTCATGCGATGCGCGCCCGCGGCCGCTTGGTAGAGCGGAAGGCCTGGGGTTTGTCCATGAGGGTGGGGAGGGAAGCACCTGGCGCCCTCGTGGTTCGAGGCCCGGCCGGGCAAGTCTATGCAATGCCGCCGACGCAGTGCTGGCCGGGCACCTCACCATGAGGGCTACTGAGAGGCCGCGCTGCCAACCTTCAACGCTTGGCGCGAACCTACGTGATGAGCCGACGCGACGCACTGCGCCGCCACCCTCATGGTGAGGTGCCTGGCCCGCACGGCCCTCCCGAATATTCACTCACGATCTCCGGCCAGGCCTCCAACCACGAGGGTTCCAGCTACCTCGTCTTCCGGCACGCCAACTCCGGCAATCGCTCGTACGCCAGCGCAATCAGCGCCTCC
>NZ_JBFUKO010000262.1:0-7426 GCF_056400805.1 Aminobacter sp. P4_H6_2 | reverse complement strand
ACCGACCTCAAGAACCCGGATTTCGCAGCCCTTGCCCGCGCCTATGGCGGCCATGGCGAGACCGTGCGCGAAACCGACGAGTTCGCGCCCGCTTTCGAACGCGCGCGCGCCAGCGGCAAGCCGACGATCATCGAGATCAAGCTCGACCCGGAAGCGATCACGCCCACGCGCACGCTGAGCGACATCAGGGACAAGCGCTAACCCTTGCTCTGGGGAAAGCGCAAGGGTCGTGGCAAATGCGCGTCTTTGGTGCTATTGAGGCCGCGCATTCCACCATCCTGACGTAACATTTCCCCAGGCAAGCTGATGATTTCAATCGTCATTCCGTGCAAGAACGAAGCCGAGAACCTGCCGATACTGGTCGGTGAGGTTCATGCCGCCATGGCCGGCCGCGACTACGAGGTGATCGTCGTCGACGACGGTTCGACCGACCGCACGCCTGACGTGCTCGCCGAACTCGCCCGCTCCGCAGGTCGCCTGCGCCACATCCGCCATGACCGCTCGGCCGGCCAAAGCGCGGCTGTCCGCTCCGGCGTTTTCGCCGCCAACGGCGAGATCGTCGTGACCATGGACGGCGACGGCCAGAACGATCCAGCCTATCTGCCCAAGCTCGCCGACGCGCTGATCGCCGCCGGTCCTTCTGTCGGCATCGCCGCCGGCCAGCGCCTCAAGCGCACCGACACCAAGCTCAAGCAGCTGTCCTCGCGCTTCGCCAATGGCCTGCGCGAAATGATCCTGCGCGACGGCACCCGCGACTCAGGCTGCGGCCTCAAGGCGCTGCACACCGACCTGTTCCGCCAGCTGCCATTCTTCGACGGCTGGCATCGCTATCTGCCTGCCCTTTCGCTGCGCGAAGGCCGCGGCGTCGTCCATGTCGATGTTGTCGACCGCTCGCGGCGCCACGGCAAATCCAACTATGGCATCCTCGATCGCGGTCTGCGCGGCATCCTCGATCTATCAGGCGTGTGGTGGCTGCGCCGCCGCCGCAAGGTTGTGCCAACGGTCACGGAGCTTGGCCAATGAACCTCATCTCGGAACTCGGCACCTGGCTGCACGACGTATTCGTCGCGCAGTTCGACGGCTGGATCCTGCTCGGCTTCGTCGCGCAGGGCTTCTTTACCATGCGCTTCGTCGTCCAGTGGCTCGCCTCCGAGCGCGCCAAGCGTTCGGTCGTGCCGATCGCCTTCTGGTTCTTCTCACTCGGCGGCGGCACGCTGCTGCTGATCTACGCCATTCAGCGCCAGGACCCGGTCTTCATCGCCGGCCAGGGGCTCGGCCTGTTCATCTACATCCGCAATCTCTGGCTGATCGCCAATGAGCGGCGTCTGGCCATGTCCAAGACGGACTGACCACGCATGACGACTTCCGGAATCAAAACCTCCGAAACGCCCGCCAAGGCGTTGTCGCCGCTCACATATCTGCTTTTGGCACTGCTCGCCCTGTTCGCCTTCGCGCCGGGCATATCCACCTTGCCGCCAACCGATCGCGACGAGTCGCGCTTTGTCCAGGCGACCAAGCAGATGGTCGAGAGCGGCGACTATGTCGATATCCGCTTCCAGGACGTGCCACGCTACAAGAAGCCTGCCGGCATCTACTGGCTGCAGTCCACCGCCGTGCTGTTGAGCGGCCAGGGCAGCGAAGCCCCCATCTGGGTCTATCGGCTGATATCGGTGCTCGCCGGCACCTTCTCGGTCCTGGCTCTTGCCTTCATCGGCGATCGCATGTTCGGCCGAACCGCAGGCCTCATCGCCGGACTCGGCCTGATGGGCATCCTGATGCTGGGTGTCGAGGCGCGCATCGCCAAGACCGATGCGACGCTGCTCGCCACTGCCTTACTCGCCCAGGGTGCGTTGGCGGCAATCTATCTCGGCCACAAGGCCGGCAAGCGGCAGGGCCGCGCCCATTGGCTGTTCTGGGCGGCTCAGGGTCTGTCGATCCTGATCAAGGGCCCCGTCATTCCTTTCATGAGCGTGCTGACGATCGCCGCCATTGCCATCTTCGACCGTGACCGCTCCTGGCTGCGCAAGCTGAAGCCCCTCAGCGGCCTCCTGCTGACACTGCTGGTCGCAGCGCCCTGGCTGATCCTGATCACGCTCAAGACCGGCAGCGCCTTTTGGCAGGAATCGGTCGGCAAGGACCTGTTGAGCAAGGTCGGTTCCGGCCAGGAATCGCACGGCTTCCCGCCCGGCTATTATTTCCTGACCTATTCGCTGTTCA
The DNA here is from genome assembly GCF_056400805.1 of Aminobacter sp. P4_H6_2. Classification (NCBI taxonomy): domain Bacteria; kingdom Pseudomonadati; phylum Pseudomonadota; class Alphaproteobacteria; order Hyphomicrobiales; family Phyllobacteriaceae; genus Aminobacter; species Aminobacter sp. P4_H6_2. The sequence goes on along the minus strand of NZ_JBFUKO010000262.1, from coordinate 5,209 downwards.
TGTGGCCCTTCGCACTGGTGGCGCTCGAAGGTGGACTCAAGGCGCTCAATCGCTTCCGCCAGGATCCGCGCCTGCTGTTTTGTCTCGCCTGGTACCTGCCCTATTGGGTCGCCATCGAGCTGATCCCGACCAAGCTGCCGCATTATGCCTTGCCGGCGTATCCGGCGATGATCTTGCTGATGGCCTGGGTGTTGACCGACAAGTCGGCCGCCAGCATCGAGCTGTCGCGCTGGCAGTTCTGGATACGCCGTGCCTGCGCCTTCGGCATGTTCGGCATCAGCATCGGCCTGGCCGCCATAGCGCTTGGCATCACGCCCTATTTCCTCGGCTATTTCTCCTGGTGGGGAATGCTCGCCGCGTTGCTGGTCCTGATATCAGCCAGATATGGCATTGGCGCGCCCGACGGCATGGATCCGGTCAGGCGCGTAGCCTTTGCCGCAGCCGCCGCCGCGGCGGTTTTCGGCCTCCTCACCTGGAAGATTTTGCCGCCGCTCAAGCCCTTGTGGCTCAGCCCCGAGATCGCCGAACGCTTCGAACAATTGAAGCCATGCCCGACCTCGCAGCTGGTCTCCGCCGGCTATGGCGAGCCGAGCCTGGTCTTCCTCGCCGGCACRCAAACCCAGCTCACCGACGGCAAGGGGGCCGCCGATGCGCTCGCTGCCGATCCAGCCTGTACCATCGCACTGATTGCAGAAGCCGAGAGCAAGTCCTTCCTCGCCGCCATTCCAGGTGGCGTGGACGCACTCAGGCAGCGCGGCATCATCGAAGGCATGAACTATTCCAAGGGCGAGCCGCGCACGCTCACCTTCTACACGCTCGGGCACTAGGCGCGGGCGCCCCCCGCGCACCCGCTTTTGACCTTCCGCTTTACCTCCCTCGTGGTTCGTTTTGCGGGAGGGCGCTTGGCGCTCCATTCCCTGCCTGCTGTCGCTTCACAAGGCAGGTCGCGTTCCAGACAATGCATGGCTGGATATGGCCGCCGGCAGAGCCTCCACCATGCCACCTTCCAGCATCAGGCGAATGATTGACTTGGCATGAACAGAACGACCGCAACGCTCATCGGCTTTTCAGCCATCCTCACATGGTCGTTTCTGGCCCTGCTTTCGACCGCCGCGGGACCAATCCCGCCGTTTCAGCTGGCAGCAATGACCTTCACGCTAGGCGGCCTCGTCGGTGTGTCCAGCTGGATCTTTCGCCCGGGCGCGATCAGGTCGTTGCGGCAGCCATGGCAAGTGTGGGCGTTGGGGACCGCCGGCCTCTGCATCTATCACTGTGCCTATTTCTTCGCGATCCAGTCGGCCTCGCCCATCGAGGTCAGTCTGATCGCCTACCTGTGGCCGCTGTTGATCGTCGTCTTCGCCGCCTTCCTGCCCGGGGAAAAGCTCAGGCTGCACCACATTGCCGGCGTGATCCTCGGGCTTGCCGGCGCCATTGTCGCCATCACCAAAGGTGGCAGCGTCGGCTTGGCCGACGGGGTGAAGCCTGGCCACGTCATTGCGCTATTCTGCGCCTTCGTCTGGGCCGGCTACTCCGTGCTTTCCCGCCGCTTCGGCAGGGTGCCCACCGATGTCGTCGCCGGCTACTGCCTCATCACTGCGGCAGTCGCATTTGCGCTCCACCTGGCTCTCGAGACCACCGTCTGGCCCGAAACGAACACGCAGTGGGCTGCAATCGCCATCTTGGGCGCAATCCCGCTCGGTGCCGGCTTCTACGCCTGGGATTACGGCTGCAAGCACGGCGAGATCATGGTGCTTGGCGCATTGTCATATGCAGCACCGCTGTTTTCGGTGATTGTCTTGCTGGTCGCAGGGTTTGGCGCGTTTCACTGGTCGGTGGCGCTGGCCTGCATCCTCATCACGGTCGGCGCCGTCATCGCCGCCAAGGACATGCTGTTCGGCAAGCAGCCAAAGGAAGCAGCGGCGGCGGCCTCACCCTGGCCAAAGAAAAAGGGGCGGTTACCCGCCCCTCTTCCGAAATCAGAATCGCAAACCCTACTTGATCGCCTTGTCGGTGATCGTTGACGTCCAGGCGCCGGTAGGTTCCTTGGTGATGATCTTTTGCGCCAGGAGCGCTTCGGCCGTGCGCTTGTAGGCCGCTTCGATCAGCTTGCCGTCGGCATTGTCGATCAGCTTGGCCACTTCGCCCATCATGCGCTTCTGATGGTTTTCGTCCTGGCCGCCATTGTCGACGACGATGCCGGCTGCCTCATCGGGATTGTCGACGGCATATTTCCAGCCCTTCATCGAGGCGCGCACGAAGCGAACCATCTTGTCTTCGAAGGCCGGGTCCTTGAGCTTGTCTTCAAGCGCATAGAGACCATCCTCGAGCAGGTCGTTGCCCATGGCGGTGTAGTTGAACACCGTCAGCTCTTCCGGCTTGAAGCCGGCGTCGATCAGCTGCCAATACTCGTTGTAGGTCATGACCGAGATKCAGTCGGCCTGCTTCTGGATCAGCGGCTGCACGTCGAAGCTCTGCTTCAGCACGGTCACGCCATCGGCCCCGCCCTCCGTCGACAGGCCGAGCTTGTTCATCCAGGCGAAGAACGGATATTCGTTGCCGAAGAACCAGACGCCCAGCGTCTTGCCCTTGAAGTCGGCTTCGGTCTTCACCGGACCGTCCTTCGGGCAAACAAGCTCCATGCCGGCCTTCTTGTAGGGCTGGGCGATGTTGACCAGGCCGACACCCTTTTCGCGGGCTGCAAGCGCGCCGCCCATCCAGTCGACGATGACGTCGGCGCCACCGCCGGCAATCACCTGCTCCGGCGCGATGTCGGGGCCGCCCGGCTTGATCTCGACGTCGAGGCCTTCGTCCGTATAGAAGCCCTTCTCCTTGGCCACGTAATAGCCGGCGAACTGCGACTGCGTCACCCATTTGAGCTGCAAAGCGACCTTGTCGGCGGCAAGTGCTGCCTGCGCTGTGGCCAGCGACATCGCCCCCGCCATCAACGATACCATCAGTCTTTTCATCTTCTTTTTTCCCTCTGAAGTTGGACCGCGGCCCCGCCCAAGGAGCTCAGGTCACGCCCGCCCACCACGGACGGACGGATGCCAGAAAGTGGTGACCCTCTCGATGAAGGCGACCACACCATAGAAGACGGAACCGGCCAGAGCCGCAACAGCGATCTCCGCCCAGACCATGTCGACATTCATGCGCCCGATCTCGGTCGAGATGCGGAAGCCCATGCCGACGATCGGCGTGCCGAAGAATTCGGCGACGATGGCGCCGATCAGCGCCAGCGTGGAGTTGATCTTCAACGCGTTGAAGATGAAGGGAGCGGCGGCCGGCAGCCGCAGCTTGAACAGCGTCTGCCAGTAGTTCGACGCATAGGTGCGCATCAGGTCGCGCTCCATATGGCCCGAAGCCGCAAGGCCAGCGACCGTGTTCACCAGCATCGGGAAGAAGGTCATGATGATGACTACGGCAGCCTTGGACTGCCACTCGAAACCGAACCAGATCACCATGATCGGGGCCACGCCGATGATCGGCAGTGCCGACACCATGTTGCCGATGGGCAAGAGGCCCTTGCGCAGGAACGGCACGCGGTCGGCCAGGATCGCCACCACGAAACCCGAGGCACAGCCGACGATATAGCCAAACAGCACCGCCTTGAAGATCGTCTGGCGCACATCGGCCAAAAGGATCGGCAGCGAATTGCCGATGCGCGCGGCAATCGCACTCGGCGGCGGCAGCAGGATGAACGGCACCCCGGCCCCCCGCGTCACCGCTTCCCACAGGATCAGGATCCAAGCCCCGAAGATCGCCGGGATCAGCAGGCGCAGCATTGTCTTGGCTTGCTGCGATACCGGACGAATTGCCGACAAAACGGCAACGCAGCGCCAGGCCAGCAGCCAGGCGGCGGCGAGCAGCAGGAAGTACGGCATCCGCGCCATGCCTTCATTGCCTGATATGGCAGCAATCAGCAGCCAGGCAGCCCCATGCGCTCCAACAAAAAGCACGGCAGCGCTGGCAATGCCCGAAAACATGGCGAAGGAGGCCACGGCAGGCAACGCGATGAGACCTATGACAAGCGACGTTGCGCCTCTCGACATCGGCGCTCCGGCTTCGCTCGACAGCATCGGCATCGTGGCCATGGCGACAGCGCACAGCACGAGGGCCAGCAAGACCTGCCAGGACGCTTTGGTGAAACTCATGCCGGCCGTCCTCCCATCGAGCGTTCGACAAGCTTGCCGACAAATCCAACCAGCACAACCAGCATCGCGGCCACCACCGAGCCGGCGACGAGTGCCGCCCACATGTCGATGGTCTGGCTGTAATAGGAGCCGGCAAGCAACTTGGCGCCAATGCCGGCGACAGCCCCCGTCGGCAACTCGCCGACGATGGCGCCGACAAGGCTTGCCGCGACCGCCACCTTCATCGAGGCAAACAGGAACGGCACCGATGCCGGCACGCGCAGCTTCCAGAAGGTCTGCGACTTGCTGGCATTGTAGGTGTACATCAGGTCGAGATGCATGAGATCGGGCGAACGCAGCCCTTTCACCATGCCGACGGCGACCGGGAAAAACGACAGATATGTCGAGATCAGCGCCTTGGGGATCAGGCCGGTGATGCCGACGGCCGCGAGCACCACGATGATCATTGGCGCTACCGCAAGGATCGGGATCGTCTGCGAGGCGATGATCCACGGCATCAGGGAGCGGTCGAGCGCGATCACATGGACGATGCCGACAGCGATCAGGATGCCGAGGGCGGTGCCGAAGGTGAAGCCGAGCAGTGTCGACGACAGCGTCACCCACGAATGGTAGACGAGGCTGCGCGCGCTGGTGACCTTCCTCATGAAGGTGTTTTCAAAGAAATTCTGCGCCACCTGATGCGGCGCAGGCATGGTCGGCTTCGGCTGCGACAGCGTCTTGCCGATGAATTCAACGGTGCCGGGTGTAAGCCCTGCCCGCCGGTCGAGATCGCGCTGGAACGGAGCGTTCATGTAGACGGCGAATGCATACCACGCCGCGACGATGACCAGCAGGATGGTGATGACGGGCACGACCCGGTCTCTGAAGCGATCCATCGTGGCTCAATCCTCGTAGGAATGGCCGGCGCGCAGCCCGTCACGGACACGCGCTGCGATCGCCAGGAATTCGGGGCTCTCGCGGATGTCGAGCGGTCGCTCCGTGGGCAGCGTCGACTCGATGACGTCGGTGACCCGGCCGGGCCTGGGCGACATGACAACAATGCGCGTCGACAGATACAC
>NZ_JBFUKO010000261.1:0-7435 GCF_056400805.1 Aminobacter sp. P4_H6_2 | reverse complement strand
GGCTACATCAAGGCCGACGAGCTTAAGTAAGCGAAGGCGCCCTTTCGAACCCAACCCTTCTCCTGCATCTTGCGGGGGAAGGGCAGGCTCGGCGCATAGGCGTTTTCTTCTCTCCAGAAGTGCGGCAGACTGCGCGTGCGGTTGCCTTCTTCGTTGCTGGATCGAGAGTTCGGATGACGGACAGCACAATCCTTGAAATGCGCGACATCACCAAGACGTTTCCAGGCGTCAAGGCGCTGCAGAACGTCAATCTGGACGTCCGGGCTGGGGAGATCCTGGCCATCGTCGGCGAGAACGGCGCAGGCAAGTCGACGCTGATGAAGGTGCTGTCAGGCGTCTATCCCTTTGGCGAGTATTCGGGTGAAATCCGCTATTTGGGCCAGGAATGCCGTTTCGGCGGCATCCACGACAGCGAACGCGCGGGTATCGTCATCATTCACCAGGAGCTGGCGCTGGTGCCGCTCTTGTCGATCGCCGAAAACATCTTCCTCGGCAACGAGCAGTCGCGCTGCGGCATCATCGACTGGAACCTGGTCAGGCGGCGCGCGGCCGAACTGCTCAAGCGCGTCGGCCTGCGCGAGGACCCCGACACGCTGATTACCAATATCGGTGTTGGCAAGCAGCAACTGGTGGAGATCGCCAAGGCGCTGTCGAAGGAAGTGAAGCTGCTCATCCTCGACGAGCCGACGGCATCGTTGAGCGAAAAAGACAGCGACGCGCTGCTGCAGCTGCTCATAGAGTTCAAGGGCAAGGGCATTTCCTCGATCCTGATCTCGCATAAGCTCAACGAGGTGAGCAAGGTGGCCGACCGCATCACCATTTTGCGCGATGGCCAGACCATCGAGACGCTCGACCCGCACGAAATCACCGAGGACCGGATCATCACCTCGATGGTGGGGCGCACGCTGGAGGACCGCTTTCCAAGCCGCTCGCCCAACATCGGCGAGACGATCTTCGAGGTGAAGGACTGGGTGGTGCATCACCCCGTGCATCCCGACAGGCAGATCATCAAGGGTGTCAATATCAACCTCCGCAAGGGCGAGGTCGTGGGCATCGCCGGGCTGATGGGAGCCGGGCGCACCGAGTTCGCCATGAGCGTGTTCGGCAAGAGCTACGGCACCAGGATCAGCGGCGAGGTCTTCGTCCACGGCAAGAAGGTCGATGCGTCGACCGTCGGGCGCGCGGTGGCGCATGGGCTTGCCTACGCCACCGAGGACCGCAAGACCTACGGGCTCAACCTGATTGACCACATCAAGCACAATGTGACGGTCGCCAATCTCAAGGCGGTGTCACATGGCGGGGTTCTCGACGACATCGCCGAGCTGAATGCCGCCAACGACTATCGCAAGAAGACCAACATTCGCTCGTCGAGCGTCTACCAGAAGACCGGCAACCTTTCCGGCGGCAACCAGCAGAAGGTGGTGCTGTCGAAGTGGCTGTTTGCCAATCCCGACGTCTTGATCCTCGATGAGCCGACACGCGGCATCGACGTCGGTGCCAAATACGAAATCTACACGATCATCAACAGGCTGGCCGGCGAGGGCAAGGGCATATTGGTGATCTCATCGGAGATGCCGGAACTGCTCGGCATCTGCGACCGCATCTACGTGATGAACGAAGGCCGCATCGTCGGCGAAATGGCCGGCAACGAGGCGAGCCAGGAAAAGATCATGCGCGCCATCGTGCGCGGGGAGGCGAAAGCGTCATGAGCACAGAAACGGCAGCGCAGGCCAACCGGCCGGCCAATTCCGCGGCGCGCTCGGCCTGGCAAAGCAATTTGCGCGACTACGGCCTCGTGCTGGCGCTGATCGCCATCATGGTGTTCTTCCAGTATTTCACCGGCGGCGTCCTGTTCAAGCCGGTGAACCTCACCAACCTGGTGCTGCAGAACAGCTATATCATCATCATGGCGCTTGGCATGCTGCTGGTCATCGTCTCCGGCCACATCGACCTGTCGGTCGGGTCGGTGTCGGGCTTCGTTGGCGCGATCGCGGCGGTGCTGATGGTGCAATACAAGCTCGACCCGATCCTCGCGACGCTGATCTGCCTGGTTGTCGGCGGCTTCATCGGGGCCAGCCAGGGGTACTGGATCGCCTATATGAAGATCCCGTCCTTCATCGTCACCCTCGCCGGCATGCTCGTGTTCAAGGGCCTCGCCTTGTGGCTGCTCGGCGGAAAGTCGGTGGGACCGTTTCCGCCCGAGTTCCAGTTGCTCAGCGCAGGCTTCATCCCCGATGTGATCGGGCCGATGTCGGTTGCCGGGGTGAAGCTGCATTCGACAACGCTGGTGATCGGTCTCGCGATCGTTACGGCCATGCTCTATTTCGCCATCAAGAGCCGGGCCAGCCGCGAGAAACACGGCTACGAGGCCGAGCCTTTCGCGCTGTTCGTCGCCAAGAACGTGGTGATCGCCGGCATCGTCTTGTTCCTCACCTACATGATGGCATCCTACAAGGGCCTGCCCAACGTGCTGATCGTGATGGGCGTGCTGATCGCGCTGTTCGTGTTCGTCACCAAGCGCACGACGCTTGGCCGGCGCATCTACGCCATGGGCGGCAACGAGAAGGCGGCCAAGCTTTCGGGCGTCAAGACCGAGCGGCTGACCTTCACCGTCTTCATCATCATGGGGGTGCTTGCGGCGCTCGCCGGCCTCATCTTCGCCGCACGCCTCAATACCGCGACGCCGAAGGCGGGACTGGGCTTCGAGCTCGACGTCATTGCCGCCGTCTTCATCGGCGGGGCGTCGGCAATGGGTGGCGTCGGCCAGGTGGCGGGGGCGGTCATCGGCGCCTTCATCATGGGCGTGATGAACAACGGCATGTCGATCATGGGCGTCAATATCGACTGGCAGCAGGTGATCAAGGGCCTGGTGCTGCTCGGGGCGGTGGTGTTCGACGTCTACAACAAGAACAAGACTTGAGCCGCAGAGGCGGCTGACGGCGGCGCTGCGAGGCAGGGCCGCAATCATGAGATCGAGGGTTTGAACGCGGGCGGTACGCCGTCTCGCGGAGGCAAGTTTTTCGCCGACCACCGGAGACGGTTGCGGCGAAACGAAAGGAGTGCCGGAATGCTGATGTCCCAGATAATCTCCGCCGACGGCAAGAGCCGGGTGGCGGTACGCGAGGGTGAGACCGCGCGCATGGTCAACGATGCCAAGTCGATCTATGCGCTGGCGCTGGAGGCGGTTCGCGCTGGAACGACGCTCGCCACAGTCGTGGCCGATCGAGGCCTGGGCGACGTCGTCGACCTCGATGCGGCAGCGCGCGCCGGGCAATTGCTCTCGCCGGTCCGGCATCCCGACCCCGCGCATCTGCATCTCACAGGCACAGGGCTTACCCATCTGGGCTCAGCGGCGACGCGCGACAGCATGCACAAGAAGCTGAATGCCGAGGGCGACGAAGCCCTGACCGACTCCATGAAGATGTTTCGCATGGGGCTCGAAGGCGGCAAGCCGGCGCGCGGCCAGGTGGGCGTTCAGCCGGAGTGGTTCTACAAGGGCAATGGCAACATGGTGGTCGACCCCGGCAAGGCGCTGACGTCGCCTTCTTTCGCGCTCGACGCCGGCGAGGAGCCGGAGATCGCCGGCATTTATCTGGTGGGCGACGACGGCACGCCCTATCGCATCGGTTTCGCCCTCGCCAACGAGTTCTCCGACCACGTGACTGAGCGCATCAATTATCTTTACCTCGCTCATTCGAAGCTGAGGAACGCCGCCTTTGGCCCGGAGATTTTGGTGGGCGATCTTCCGGCTGATATCAGGGGCACGTCGCGGATCATCCGTGCGGGCAGGACGATATGGGAAAAGCCGTTCCTGTCGGGCGAGGCCAACATGTCTCACACCATCGCCAATCTTGAGCACCACCATTTCAAGTATGGCGTCTTCCGCCAGCCGGGCGATGTGCATGTGCACATGTTTGGCACGGCAACCCTGTCCTTTGCCGATGGGGTGAAGGCCGAGCCGGGCGATGTGTTCGAGATCGAGGCCAAGGATTTCGGCCTGCCACTGAGAAACCCGCTCAAGCTGGCGCGGGCGACGGCGCCGGTTGCCGTTCGAGCTCTGTGAGATGACGGAGATGATGGGAAACTATCCAAGCCTTGCAGGACGACCGGTGCTGATATCGGGCGGTGCGACCGGCATCGGCGAGGCGTTGGTACGCGGTTTTGCCGGGCAGGGCGCCAGGGTCGGCTTCGTCGATCTGGCCGAGACCGAGGGCAAGGCGCTGGCCGACGAGCTGGTGGCTGCAGGCGGCACGGTGGCTTTCCGGCAGTGCGATGTCACCGACATCGAGGCCTATCGGAACGCAATCGCCGAGATCGAGGCCTTGCATGGGCCAACGCTTGCGATGGTCAACAACGCCGCTAACGACACGCGCCACGACTGGCGCGAGGTGACGCCGGACTATTACGACAGCCGCGTGGCGGTGAATTTGCGGCATGCGTTCTTTGCCATACAGGCGGTTGCGCCCGGCATGATCGTTGCGGGCGGCGGCTCGATCGTCAATTTCGGCTCGATCGGCTGGATGAAGGCGTCGGGTGGCTATCCGATCTATGCGTCGTCCAAGGCGGCTGTGCACGGCATGACGCGCTCCTTTGCCCGCGACCTCGGCAAGCACGGCATCCGGGTGAACACGCTGGTGCCGGGCTGGGTGATGACCAAACGCCAACTCGACCTCTGGGTCGACGACGCGGCGAACGCCGAGATCGACAAGGCCCAATGCCTGGCCGGGCGTGTGATGCCTGACGACATCGCGCGGATGGCGCTGTTTCTCGCCGCCGACGATTCCAAGATGTGCACGGCGCAGAATTTCGTCGTCGACGGCGGCTGGGTGTAGCTACTCCACCATTGAGAACCGATATTCGGTGACCTGCGAATAGATCTCACCCGGCCTCAGCACTGCGCTCGGGAAATGCGGATGATGGATGGCATCTGGAAAACGCTGCGGCTCCAGGCAAAGCCCGCCATGGCGTACCGGCTCGATGCCGCCGCGCAACGGTGGTGCGACGGGCAGGAAAGCCCCATCGTAGAATTGCAGCCCCGGCTCGGTGGTCCAGAGGTCGAGGCGGATACCCGACCGCGCGCCCTCAAGCCGGGCCGCGTGCCATGGTTCGGGTGCTGGCTGCATGGCCAGGACGAAATTGTGATCGTAGGCGGTATGAGCACCGTCCGGCCCGTTTCGGATCGGACGTAGTTCGCGGAAGTCGAAGACGGTTTCGTCAGTCGCCTGCACCTCGCCGGTTGGAATGCTTTGTCCGTCGACCGGCGTGTAGGCCTCGGCGGCGATCTTGAGGCGGTGGTCGAGGATCGAGCCTGAGCCGTCGAGGTTGAAGTAGGCATGCGTCGCGAGATTGACCAAAGTGGGTGCGTCCGCGCGCGCGCCGAGCGCGATGCTCAGGCGGACTGATGTGAGGGAGTAGCGGCAGGTGGCGATGACCTTGCCGGGATAGCCCTGGTCGCCGTCGGGCGAGGTCAAGGCGAGCAGGACGGAACTCTCGCTGGTGTCGACGATGGTCCAGTTGCGGCGGAAGAAGCCGTCACCACCGCCATGCAAATGGGTGCGGCCGGCTTCGTTGAGATCAAGCTGATGTTCCTGTCCATCGAGAGTAAAGCGGCCGCCGGCAATGCGGTTGGCGCAGCGCCCGGCAATGGCGCCGAAATAACCGCCATGGGTGAGGTATCCGTCGAAATCGTCGAAACCCAGGATCACGGAGCGCGGACCGCTCGGCGTCTCAACAATCAGATCGGCAAGTGTTGCGCCGAAGGTGAGGATTTTGGCTTCGATGCCTGGGGCGGCAATGGTGATCGCTTCGACAAGCGATCCATCGTCCATGCGTCCGAATTCCGTGACCGGCATTTTTGACACCTCCGCGAGGCAAGCCACCCCAACGCAGAGTCACGGAAACCCATCCGATTCTCAAGCTGCTTTTACCTAAATCAGGCGGCGAGCAGGCTCTTGAGCTTGGTCGAAGGCGAGGCCAGTGCCGCTGGGTCAGGGTGCGCCGATTTGCCAATCAGCATTTCGGCGAGCCTRATGTCGCGGGCGACCGCATTGCCTGGACCGATGCCGCTGGCAGCGACCAGGCGGCCATCGTTCTTGAGGTGAAACAGGATGAAGGCGCCGTCGTCGAGATCGCGGCGCACCGAAAGCTCGCCCTCGTCGGGCAGGCCGGCGATTTGCAGCGTAAGCCCATACTGATCGGACCAGAACCAGGGCACCGCCCCATGCGCTTCTTCAGCGCCCAGCATGTTGCGCGCGGCGAGTGCGCCGTGCTCCTGGGCGCTGCGCCATGCCTCCAGCCGCACCCGGCGGTCGCCATAGACGGCGAGCGGGAACGAGCAGCAGTCGCCGRCTGCAAAGACGTGCGGGTCGCTGGTGCGTAGCTGGGCATCGACCGCGATGCCGTTGTTGAGGGCCAGGCCGGAAGTTTCGGCAAGCGCGGTGACCGGAATGGCACCGATGCCGATGATGGCGAGGTCAGCCGCAATAGCCGTGCCGCTTGAAAGCGTGATGCGGACGCTGGTGCCGTTGTCTTCGATCGAGGCGATGCCGTCGCCGCAGACAATGTCGACGCCTTCAGCACAGTGGGCCTCGTGGACGACCTGGGCAATCTCCTCGGGAACGCCACGCATGAGGATCCGCGGCTGGGCTTCGATGACGGTGACCAATGCACCCAGCTTGCGCGCCGATGCGGCGAGTTCGAGCCCGATGAAACCGCCGCCGACGATGGCGACATGCGAACCGGTACGCAGATGGGCACGAATGGCGAGCGCGTCGTCGAAAGTGCGGAGATCAACGCAACGTGGCCCGAGGCCGCCCATCGGCAGCTTGCGCGGGATGGAACCCGTTGCAATCAAAAGCTGGTCGTAGTCGAGGTCGGACCCGTTGGTGAGCCGGATCGTGCGGTTCGCCCGGTCGATCGAGGTGACCGAGGTCGAGCCGAGCAAGTCGATGCGATGTTCTGCGAGGCGGGCGGTATCCGCAATGGCTTTGATGGACGGAGCTTCAGGATCGACCATCGCCTCCTTCGACAGTGGCGGGCGCTCGTAGGGCAGATGTGCTTCGGCGCCGACAAGCGTGACCGTGCCGTCATAGCCTGCCTCGCGAAGTGCAAAGGCCGCGCGTGTCCCGCATTCGCCGGCACCGATGATGACCATTCCCGCCGCCATTGGTTTCAACCCAGCTGGACGAAGACCTTGCCGGCGTCGACTTTCACCGGATAGGTCTTGAGGTTGACACAGACGGGCGCGCCACGAGCGGCACCGGTCTTGTAGTTGAAGCGGCCATTGTGCTTGGGGCACTCGATGATGTCGCCCATGACAAGCCCTTGCGACAGATGGATSTGCTCGTGCGTGCACAGGCCGTCGGTGGCGAAGAACTCGTCATCCGGGCTGCGGTAGATGGCAAAGGTGCGTCCGTCATGGTCGAAGCGCATGACG
>NZ_JBFUKO010000260.1:0-7435 GCF_056400805.1 Aminobacter sp. P4_H6_2 | reverse complement strand
CATCACCACAGTACGCAAAGGAAATGCGGGGGACTTATGGCCTCACGGTGAAATTCGGGCAGGTATAATCCAATGACGTCGCTAAGCAATGCGAGCGTCAAGAAACGAAACACGGTGCTTATATTGTCAAAAACTATTAATCACAAAATGCTCAATAGTTCGAATGACCTATCGGAAAAACTTGAAATTTATGATGCTCTTTCAATTGCAGCTCTGAACGAAGAGCAACGTGCTGCTCTCGATGTCGAGTTGTCGTGGCTGTCATTTAGGATTGAGTTCGAAAGGAAGATGGGAAGTGAGGTCATGCTGCGTGATCATTGCCGGAACATCTTCGAGTCCGACATGATTTGCAGCTTGATCGTAGATCGATGGCTCAAAGGCAGCCCCATTACCCTCAAGGATCTGGCGACCTATTTCCAAACTTTCGTCAGCGACGTTACCGTTAAGCGGCATGTTGACGACATGGAAGCCGCCGGAGCACTCGTGCGTGTTCAAGATGCGGCTGACAAGCGGCGAATGCTCTTGATACCTACTGAAAAGGAAGCCGAACCAGCGCGTATGTTCCTGCAGGGTCGCATTGATTCAGCTCTTCGGCATGGGTTTGTGTATGATCCCGAACGCGCCAAGGCGCAACGATAGCCAGCAAGTTGCCCGGCAATCATTGCAGACTATAAACAGCCACGGCTGCCACGGGACGGAAATTCGGTATGCTGCTCCGCAGCTTGCAGCGTTCCCTAGTCAAATCGGCAGACGGTGAGACGAGTATTCCTAGTTTAGGCGAGAAACTCCCTGTATTCCCACGGAAAACAGGGAGGCCAATCTACAGACTGGCTCGCACTAGACTGCCTACACCTGCTCGATGCGATTATTGAGGTATTTGCTCTGGCGAATACGGATCCGCTTTGGCGCTCGCCACGATTTGTCTTGCAAGCGGTTTTTGGTATCGCAGGCCACGATCGCCTCGCGGTTGGTCTGGCTGCCATCGTTAACGATGCGATCAGGCCGGTTCCAGGCGGGATCTGACATCAGCGCGTCGGCGCAAGCATCGACAAACATGACCTGATCGCGCGAGATGCGAGACGTCGTCGCTATCGGCGCGGCGCGTGCGACCATATCAGGATAGCGCACCGCCCATTCATCGACCTGTTGTCCGCCCATCGACCCGCCGACAACCAGCGCCAACCGCTCGATACCGAAATGCTCAACCATGAGCTTGTGCTGAGCTCGTACGTCGCCCCCGATCCGCACCTTCGGAAACTTGGCCATCGATTCCCGTTGCAACCTCGCTGCTACGGTTGTCCGCAGCCAAAGTCGCTGACGCTGTCCCGGTGCTTGCCCGTCTCCGGATGACTGGGACGGGCACTCCGGCCCGTCGTGTTGATGTTAAGGTGAAGCAAGTCGCCGAGCCGCTGCCGTTCGTAGCGTTGCCGACCTCGGCTCAATGCGGTCCACCCGGGTCAAGCCGATCCCTGTGCTGCATCCGGCCTGTCCCTACCCGTCAATTATGGGCGAAGACCTCGCTGTGGGACGCGACGAATATCTTGCCGTCTTCGCCTACCCACCCGCGGAACATGCCGTCGGTGTTGTAGGGGGCTGAGATCGCGCCGTCGGCACTGACAGCCACCAGACCGGCACCGATGTCGTGCGGCTTCATGTCATGGATGATCACCTTGGTCGCGGCGGCCTCTAGGCTTTCGCCCAGATACGCCATGCGCGACGCCACTTCGTGGCCGACGACATGGCGGATGAAGAATTCGCCCTTGCCGGTTCCGGAGACGGCGCAGACGCCATCGCGCGCATAGGTGCCGGCGCCGATGATCGGGCTGTCGCCGACGCGACCGTCGGGCTTATTGTTGTAGCCGCCGGTCGAGGTCGCCGCTGCCAGGTGGCCACGGCTGTCGAGCGCGACCGCGCCCACCGTGCCGTGCTTTTCCGATTCGCTCGCTTTCGCCGCCGTACCGGCCAGGGCATGCGCCTTCATGGCCGCCAATGCTGCCTTGCGGCGCTCGGTGGTGAAGTAGGTCTGGTCGACGATCGTCAAGCCCTGGTCGCCGGCGAAACGGTCCGCCGCGGAGCCGGTCAGCAACAGCGCATCGCCATGCTCCATGACCGCACGGGCGGCAAGCACCGGGTTGCGGACGTTGCGGGCGGCGCTGACAGCACCTGCAGCCAGCGTTGCGCCATCCATGATGGAGGCGTCGAGCTCATGGACGCCCTCGGTGTTGAGAGCTGCGCCATGTCCGGCATTGAAATGAGGGCTGTCCTCCATCACGACGACCGCAGCCTGCACGGCGTCAAGTGCCGTCCCGCCATCCTTGAGGATGGCGTATCCGCTCTCCAGCGCGCGCCCGAGATCGTGCCGGGCTGCAATCCACTCGTCCTCGGTGAGGTCGAGCTTGGCCATGACGCCGCAGCCGCCATGGATAGCCAGGGCAAATGTGTTCATTCGATTTGATCCTGCATAAAAAGGGAGGCGGCCCTGGGTAGAGCCGCCTCGGGAGACTTGTGTCGGGTTTACTGCTTCGGCTTTACGTCCATCGCCAGCGTGTCTTCGTCAGAACGCGGCGTGTAGACGATCTTGTCGGCCTTTGCGCCCCAGGCCGACACATTGACGGCCAGCGGCAGGTCGGGACGGTCAGTCGAGACGAGCAGATTGGCCTTTTCCAGCAGTTCGCGGCGCTTGGCTTCGTCCATCTCAGCGCCGGCATCCTGGATCAGCTTGTCCATTTCGGCGTTGGAGTAGCCACGCACGTTGAAGGCGCCCAGCGACTTTGAGGGATCGTTGGTGTGCATCAGCGACGACAGCATGTAATTCGCCTCGCCGGTCAACGTGCCCCAGGACGCCATGTACAGCGAATATTCGCCGCGCGTCTTGGCAGGGTTGAACACGGCGGCCGGAACGCCGTTGACTTCCATGTTCACGTTGATAGCGGCCATCAGCTGCGCAACGGTCGGTCCGAGCTCGGATGGCATGCGGTCGTTGGCGTAGTTGAGCGACACCTTGAAGCCATCAGCATAGCCGGCGTCGGCCATCAGCTGCTTGGCCTTCTCGACGTCAAAGGCGGCGGGCTGGATGTCCTTGTTGTAGCCGAAGATGTTCGACGACACCATTTGTGTGGGCACCACGCCCATGCCTTCGAGCGCAACCTCCGAGATCGTCAGGCGGTCGAGCGCCAGATCGAAGGCTTCACGAACGCGCGGATCGAGGAAGGGATTCTTGTCGAGCTTCTTGCCGGCATTGTCCCAGACCATCGGCGAGCTCTCGCGGAAGTCGAACTCGAGGTAGGGAATGTAGACCGACTCGTCCTTGATGACCTGAATGTTGCTGTCGGCCTCGAGGTTGGCCAGATCAGTCGCCGGAACCTTAGAGACCAGGTCGACCTGGCCGGCTTTCAACTGCGCGACGCGCGCTGCGTCGTTGGGGATTTCCTTGCGGGTCACCTTGTCCCAAGGCTGGGCGCCGTCCCAGTAGCCATCGAACTTCTCGAGTACCATATCCTGCGTGGGCGCCCAGCTGACGAATTTGTAGGGGCCGGTGCCAATCGTCGCCTTGCCGGAATTGAAGCCTTCGGCCGCCGTCTCCTTGGTCGAATAGGCTGCTGCAGCCTTTTGCGAGACGATGAACAGGCGCACGAAATCGTTGGGCAGCGTCGGGGCTGCGCCTTCCGTCTTGACGCGCACGGTCAGCTTGTCGACAACTTCGACGCTCTTGACCCGGCGCACGAAGATGGTCGACGGGTTGGGGCCGGTCACATTGGGGATGCGCTCGATCGAGAACTTCACGTCCTCGGCGGTGAAGTCCGAGCCATCATGGAACTTCACGCCGTCGCGTAGCTTGAACTCCCAGGTAGCGTCATCGACCACCGTCCAGCTCAGCGCCAAGCCGGGCTTGATTTCGAGATTGTTGCCTGACCTCAGCAGCGTGTCGAAGACATGCTTGGTCGCTTCGGCGTTGGCAGAAGTCGCGGTGAAGTGCGGGTCCATGGAGGCCGGGCCGGACTTGGTGGCGATGACGAGGTCGTCGGCCATTGCCACCATCGGCGTCAGCAGTGTCGTCGCCAGCATTGTGGCGCGCAGGAGAGATGCGAGTTTCATAGATTTCCTCATGGTCTTGGCTTGAAATCGGACGGACGCTACGTCGGCTGGCCGCCAGAGCTTTCCGGATCATCTTCGATCTCGCGCGGCCAGCCTTCCGAGGCCACGACGAGCTTGGTGAGAATTTCGGACAGGCTGAGCCGCTCCGCCGGCGACAGCTTCTCCAGCATCATGCGCTCTTGGTTGATCATCAGCTGCTCTACCTCCATCACCGCCGCGCGCCCCTTGGGCGTCAGGATCAAGGTGGCGCGCCGCAGGTCGGCGAGATCGGTTTCGCGGTCGATCATGCCGAGCGTTGCCAGCTTGTTGACAGCGCGGCTCAGCGTGTTCTTGGGAAAGCCGGAGGAGCGGACAACCTCGGTCAGAGTCAGCTTGTCGCTCAGATAGAGCGACCACAGCACCACGAATTCAGGCCTGAGCAAACCCAGCTGCTGCTGGATGCGGCCATAGACCGGGGTGTTGAACTGCAAGGCCAGGAAATTCAGCCGGAACGAAAACCAGCAGGGATTTTCCCACAGCTTGGGAAACAGTGGATCGTCCGGCGAAAGATCGGCCAGCTCGGACTTCGTCCGGCCAGCGCGTGCCTCATACAAGGCTGGGTGCAGCGACTGATCCATCTCCCCCTCATTCAAATTAGTTCCAATCGGAACGGTATCGGAAAATAATGTTGCGTCAACTGCGATTTTTTGTTCCTAATGGAACTTGTTTGATATAGGGCCGCTTCAGCTTTGGCTGGGACAGGATCGCCGAAAGCAGGCGAAGCGGCTTGCCATCCACGCTGACGATGGCACACGGAGAGACGAGAATGCGCATTCAGGACATGCATTGGGCGATGGTCGAGGCGACAGCTAAAGAGGACGACCGCTGCGTCCTGCCGATCGGCTCGATCGAGCAGCACGCCTATCTCAGCCTGGCGACCGACATGATCCTGGCGGAGCGCATTTCGGTGGAGGCGGCCGAACCGCTCGGCGTGCCGGTGTTCCCCTGCCTGCCCTATGGCATGGCCTCCGGCTTTGYCGATTTCCCCGGCACGATCACGCTGTCGTTGCGAACCTACATCAACGTCATCGAAGACATTCTGGACAGCATCTACCGGTCGGGTTTCCGACGCATATTGATCGTCAACGGCCATGGCGGAAACACGCCGGTCAACCCCTTGCTGTCGGAGTGGATGAACAGCCATCGCGACACCTCGGTCAAGCTCCACGACTGGTGGCGCGCGCCCAAGACGATGGGAAAAGTGGTCGAGATCGACCCTGCCGCCAGTCATGCCAGCTGGATGGAGAACTTCCCTTGGACCCGGCTGGAGGGCGCCCCGATCCCGAATTTCCAGAAGGAACGCATCGACTTCGCCGCGTCCGCACGCGTGGATGCCGGCCGCAAACGTGAGCGCATCGGCGAGGGCAATTATCACGGCGTATTCCAGCGGCCGGACGCCGACATGATGGCGATCTGGGAGGTCGGCGTCGAAGAGACCCGGCACGAAATCGAGCACGACTGGCACTAGGGCGCGCCTTGCGTCTGCAAGGACCAAGAGGACGCTCTGAATACTGGATCAACGCATCGTTTAGCCTTTGGGCCCGGTGCGCCAAGCGGCGACAGAAGAGGCGGCCCGTCATGTATTTCCGACCCACGGCCCGGAAGGCGTTCAGATGACCAGCTTCGTTCTTCGCAGACTGGCACAGGCGCTGATCGTGCTCATCGTCATGTCGATCCTCGTCTTCGTCGGTGTCTTTGTCATCGGCAACCCTATCGATGTGCTGATTTCGCCAGACGCGACGCAGGAGATAAGGCAGCGCGTGATCGAGGAGTACGGGCTCAACCAGCCGCTGTGGAAACAATATGCCGACTTTGTCGGCAATATGCTGAGCGGCGATTTCGGCCGCTCCTTCGTGTTCAACATGCCGGTCGGCGAACTGATCCTGCAGCGGCTTCCAGCCACCCTCGAGCTTGCTGTCACCGCGGTCCTTTTGGCGACGGTCGTCGGCGTGCCACTCGGCATCTATGCCGGCTACCGGCCCGACAGCTTGGCGTCGAAGGTCATCATGGCCGGCTCGATCCTCGGCTTTTCGGTCCCGACGTTCTGGATCGGACTGATGCTCATCATGGTCTTTGCGGTTCAGTTCGGCGCATTGCCGGCTGGCGGCCGTGGCCAGACTGCCGAGCTGTTCGGCATCCCGTTCTCCTTCCTGACGCGTGATGGCTGGGCGCACCTGCTGTTGCCCGTCATCAACCTGTCTTTGTTCAAGATGTCGATGATGTGCCGGCTTGCTGCTGCGGGAACGCGCGAGGTGATGATGCTGGACACCATCAAGTTCGCGCGCGCCGCCGGCATCCCGGAGCGCACGATCCTGCACCGCCATGTCCTGAAGCTGATCTCCATTCCGCTAGTCACGGTCTTCGGCCTCGAGCTAGGCTCGACGCTCGCCTTCGCGCTGGTGACCGAGACGATCTTCAGCTGGCCGGGGCTCGGCAAGCTGATCATCGACAGCATCGCCTCGCTCGATCGGCCGGTGATGGTGACGTACCTGATGATGGTCTCCGTCCTGTTCGTAGTCATCAACCTGAGCGTCGATCTGGCCTATGCGGTCATCGATCCACGCCTGCGTCACAAGGGGCGCTGACATGTCCACCGTCCAGCCGCAGGTCAACACAGCCCCTGTCGCGCCATCGGCGCTGCGCGAATTTTGGYGCATCTTCTCCCGCAACAAGGTGGCGGTCGTCGCCTTGCTCGTGGTCGTCGTCATCGCGCTGCTTGCGATCTTTGCGCCACTGGTCGTGCCGCAAGATCCCTACGACCTGAAATCGCTGGTGCTGCGCGACGCGCGCAAAGCGCCAGGCCATGTCGGGGCTAATGGCATGCACTACCTCCTGGGCACCGACAGCCAGGGCCGTGACCTTTTGTCGGCGATCATCTACGGCCTGCGCATCTCGCTCGAGATGGGGCTGATCGCCGGCGCGATCGCCTTCGTCATCGGGGCGATCGTCGGTTGTTCCGCAGCCTATGTCGGGGGCCGTACCGAGACCCTGGTCATGCGGCTCGTGGACGTCCAGCTTTCCTTCCCGGCGATCCTGCTGGCCTTTGTCATCGCGGCGCTGCTCGGTCAGGGCAAGGCCCAGCTAATCCTGGCGCTCGTCTTCGCCCAATACGCCTATTTCGTGCGCACCGCCCATGGCGCGGCCGCGGCCGAACGGCAAAAGGACTATGTCCAGGCGGCGCTGTCGGTGCCGATGAGCGGCTGGTTCGTGGTCACTCGCCACATATTGCCGAACTCGCTGCCGCCGCTGATCGTGGTGGCCACGGTTCAGGTCGCTTCCGCCATTTCGCTTGAGGCAACCC
>NZ_JBFUKO010000259.1:0-7440 GCF_056400805.1 Aminobacter sp. P4_H6_2 | reverse complement strand
TGATGTCATCGCGCAGTATCCTGCCCTTCGCCCCGGAAGGCTTTACCCCCGACAGATCGACGCCAAGCTCACGGGCAAAGGAACGAACCGACGGCGTCGCATGGGCGCCCGCCAAGGTCTCCGACCTGAAAGCCTGCGGGTTGGTCACCACCACGGGTGGCGTTGCTTGCGCCGCCGTCGCAGCAACAGGCAGTTCTGCCTTGACGGTCGGCGCGATCGGAGCTGCTTCAACCTTGGCCGTTTCTGACCCGGCTGCCGGCGCAGACGCCGCTGCCTGTGCAGCAGCGGCTTCGATCGTCAGCAGCAGCGCGCCTTGGGACACGCGGGTGCCGATCGACACCGCAAACTCCCTGATGGTTCCGGCGAAGGGCGCCGGGATCTCCATCGTCGCCTTGTCGGATTCGACCGTCATCAGCGGGTCTTCAGCCACTACAACGTCCCCCGGCTTCACCAGGAACTCGACGACCGGCACATTCTTGTAGTCGCCGATATCCGGCAACCTGACTTCCATTAGCTGGCTCATATCAACTCTTTCAGAACTGGAACTCGACCCGGATCAGCGCAGCCACGGCGCATCGACGGCACCGTCGAAGCCGTAGCGGGCGATGGCATCGGCAACCGTCTGCGGCGTCACCGAGCCTTCGGCGGCGAGCGCTGCAAGGGCCGCCACCGCGATGTGGCGATGATCGACCTCGAAGAAGTCGCGCAGCGCCGTGCGTGTGTCGCTGCGGCCGAAGCCATCGGTACCGAGCACGGTGAACGGCGCCTCGACATAGGACGCGATCAGCTGCGGATAGGCGCGGACATAATCGGTGGCAGCTACGATCGGCGCATTGCCCGGTAGGCAGCCAGCAAGATGGCTGACGACGGGTTCGGCTAGCGGGTTGTAGCGGTTGTGACGCTCCACCTCCCGTGCATCGCGCGACAGCTCGGAGAAGCTGGTCRCACTCCATACTTCCGAAGCAACACCCCAGTCGTTGGCAAGCATCTGTGCCGCCTCGATCACCTGTGGCAGGACGGCGCCGGAGCCGAGCAGGCGAACAAGGCCGGCGCTCGTCTTTGGCTTGTGGCTGGCAATCTGGTAGAGCCCCTTGATGATGTCGGCCTCGACGCCAGCTGGCTGCGACGGCTGGGCGTAGTTCTCGTTCATCGCGGTGATGTAATAGAACTCGTCCTTACCCTGTTCCATCATGGCGCGGGCGCCGTGGTCTAGAATGACCGCGAGCTCATAGGCGAATGCCGGGTCATAGGCGCGGCAGTTCGGAACGGTTGAGGCAACCAGAAGGCTCGATCCGTCCTGGTGCTGCAGGCCYTCGCCGSCYAGCGTSGTGCGGCCTGCGGTMGCGCCGATCAGGAAGCCACGAGAACGCTGGTCGGCGGCCGCCCAGATCAGGTCGCCAACACGCTGGAAGCCGAACATCGAATAGTAGATGTAGATTGGCAGCATGGCGAGGTTGTGTACGCTGTAGGACGTCGCCGCCGCCACCCAAGACGAGATCGCTCCGGCCTCGGTGATGCCCTCTTCGAGCAACTGTCCGTTCTTGGTTTCCTTGTAGTAGAGCATCGAACCAGCATCCTCGGGCTCGTAGAGCTGGCCTACCGGCGAATAGATGCCGACCTGCCGGAACAGATTGGCCATGCCAAATGTGCGCGCTTCGTCGGCGACGATCGGCACGATGCGCGGACCGATCTCCTTGTCCTTGATCATGTTGCCGAGCAGCCTGACCGCAGCCATGGTCGTCGACATCTCTTTACCTTTGGCATTGAGCGCGAAGTCTCCGTAGCTTGCCAGCGGCGGAATCGCGACGGGTGCCGCCGTGCGACGGCGCGTTGGCAGGTAGCCACCAAGCGCTTCACGGCGAGACCGGAGATAGTTGAGTTCGGCGCTGTCTTCTGCCGGCTTATAGAACGCGACCTGCTCGGCCTGCTCGTTGCTGATCGGCAGCGAGAAGCGGTCGCGGAAGGTGAGCAGGGCCTCGACGTCGAGTTTCTTGGACTGATGCACCGTCATGCGGGATTCACCGGCAGCGCCCATACCAAAACCCTTCTTGGTCTTTGCCAGGATGACGGTCGGTCGACCCTTGGTCGCCTTGGCAGCCTCGAAGGCGGCGAACAGCTTGCCGAAGTCGTGGCCGCCGCGCTTCAAGGCGTCGATGTCGCTGTCCGACATATGGGCGACCAGCGCCTTGACCTCGGGATCCTCCTCGAAGAAGTTTGCCAGATTGTAGGCGCCGTCCTTGGCGCCGAGGGTCTGGTACTTGCCATCGACAGTTGCCGCAAAACGACGGAGCAGCGCGTGCTGGGTATCGCGCGCGAACAGCGCGTCCCACTCCGATCCCCACAGCACCTTGATAACGTTCCAGCCGGCGCCGCGGAAGGTGCTCTCCAGCTCCTGGATGATCTGGCCGTTGCCGCGCACCGGACCGTCGAGGCGCTGCAGGTTGCAGTTGATGATGAAGGTCAGGTTGTCGAGCTTTTCACGCGCCGCGATCGACAGGCCAGCGACCGATTCCGGCTCGTCCATCTCGCCATCGCCGAACACGCCCCAGACATGGCGCCCCTCGGTGTTGGCGAGGCCCCGGTCGGTCAAGTAGTGCATGAAGCGGGCCTGGTAGACCGCGGTGATCGGGCCGATGCCCATCGACCCCGTCGGCACCTGCCAGAAGTCGGGCATCAACCACGGATGCGGATAAGAGCACAGGCCCGTGCCGCCGATCTCCTGACGGTAATGCTGGAGATGCTCTTCCGAAAGCCGCCCCTCGAGGTAGGCGCGGGCATAGACGCCGGGTGCCGAGTGCGGCTGGAAGAACACCACGTCGCCGTCGCCCTCACCGGTGTCGGCGTGGAAGAAATGGTTGAAGCCAACCTCGAAGATTTCGGCGGCGGAGGCATAGCTGCCGATGTGGCCACCGAGTTCGCCATAGGCCTTGTTCGCCCTGACCACCATCGCCAGCGCGTTCCAGCGGATGATCGCAGTGATGCGCTCTTCCATGGCAAGGTCGCCGGGGAACGGCGTCTGCTTTTCGAGCGAAATGCTGTTGCGGTAGGGCGAAAACGGCAGCGCCTCATGGACGATGCCGAGCTCCTTGGCCTTGCGGTCGAGCTCGTCGAGGATGAACTCGGCGCGGGCGCCACCGGAGTTGAAGAACAGGGATTCGAGCGACGCCAGCCAGTCGGCCGTCTCGTTGGGATCGCCGTCATGTCCGGCGTTGTCGGCACCGATGCGGGCGGTCGGGGTCTTAGTGAGCATGATGGCGCTCCAACTCCTTGAGTTTCCACTTGCGCGCGAGAATAGCGGCAACGCTCCGGCATTTCCTGCCGAAGGTGTTGCAAATTCTGCTTAATGCGAGAGATATTACTGTAATTGATTCCATTTGAAGCAGGACATGCTGCCGATGACCCTTGACGCGATAGACATGCGCATCCTCGCGGAGATCCAGGAGGACGCCAGCCTGACCAATGTCGAGCTCGCCGCGCGCGTAGGCCTGTCGGCCTCGCCGTGCCTGGCCCGCGTGCGCACCCTCGAAGAGGCAGGCATCATCGTCCGCCGCGTCGCCCTGCTCGATCCGGTGATGCTTGGCGCCAATGTCAGCGTCTTCATCCAGGTCACGCTGGAAAAGCAGACCGAGGCGCTGCTCGAGGTTTTCGAGGCGGCGATGGCGAGCTTTCCCGAGGTCATGGAGTGTTATCTGATGACCGGCGATTCCGACTATCTGCTGCGCGTGGTGGTGCGCGACACAGTCGCGCTTCAGCACTTCATCGTCGACCGGCTGTCCAAGACGCGAGGCGTCGCCAACATCCGATCGAGCTTCGCTCTCAAGCAGGTCAAGTACAAGACCGCACTGCCGCTTGAAGACTTGGCTACGCCACGGACCCGGCGATAGACTACCGGCCTCCCCCTCTAGGCCTTCAAGCCAAGGTCGATTCGCGCACTGCGTCACAAAACACACGACGCCGAGCGAGGTATCGTCGGTCAAGGGCAGCCGCAGGTGCTCCTCGGCATCGACTGAGCCGTCGGCAATAATTGTCACACCGGAGTTGGTCCATGTAGCCCGACCAGCCACCACCGGAGTGGCAACCAAGATCGTCCTTCGTCGAGTAAATCGCTAGGCGTTGATGAGAGGCCAGTCAGCAATGGCGTCCGAGTCTTCGCGCACATTCTCGGTCATGACGAGCCATCGCACCGGCGTCGGGGTGGTCGCGCGTACAGTTGATCCAGCGCTAGTGAAGATCCATTTTTCGGGGAACCAATGAGCGCATGGTCTCCGATGGCCCGACAGAACAGCAGCCGCTGGGTCTGGTGGAGATCGGCATATAGAGGGCAGCTAACAAGTACGCGCGATTTGCTCAAAGGTTAAAGGCGGTGATGAGGGGAACGCCGAATAGCCGGGCCCAGGATGCAGCACTGGCCTTCTGGACGGCTACAATTGAAGTGCCTGCAGTCCACCAGCCATTGCCGGTGGCGACGACAATATCAGGCGAATGCAGCATCGACTGCAGGACAGGCCAAAGGATGAGTTGCTCGTAGCAGATCAGCGACGCAATCGCGCGCCCGTCTAGCTCGACCGCTGGATTGGCGAACAAGTGCGCCCGCGCTCCACCGCCCTGTCCGGTCCATGCAAGCCAGGGCTGCCACATGGAAACTGGGACCGGCATGCGCTCGCGATAAAGCACGCCGGCGCGCTTAGCCGAAATCGCGACCATGACATTGTCGTAGGCTTGCAGATCGACAATTGCCGCGCCGGCGATCACGGTAACGTCGATGCCATGCAACTCGTCGCGCCAAAGCCGCTCGACCGTCGGTGTCCAGAAACCGAGAGTGCTTTCGGGAAGGACAACCACGCGGGCTTCCTCGCCCGCTGCCTTCACCGTTGCAATCAGTTGACGGTGCTGTTCCAGTCCGCCGCCGCGACCGAGGTTTTGGCCCAGTTCAAGGTCGAGGCCTTCCCAGCCGTCCGGTACGGTAGGTGGCATCCAGGTCGTGACTGACCAGACGTAAAGTCCTCCCAAAACTGCGGCCGCGAACGGCCAACTTCTAGCTGTCATGGCCAGCATGATGATCGCGGCTGCACCTAACCCGACCCAACCCCAATAGGGAAACAACACGCCGGCTGCCGTCAACGGGTGAGCCCAGCCGACAATCCCGAACGGTGGTATCGCCATGAGGAGCGATGCCACCCCAAACCGCGCCGGGCGCTTCCCCCCAGGACGCTTTGTCCAAAGCACCGCGTGAACGGCAACGAAGGAGAGCGATGCGACGATCCAGAGCAACAGGCCGTGCCAGAGATTGGATGCGTAGTAGTTAGCAACGCCCTGCGGCAGACCACGCGAGGCGGCGAGGAAATATCCTAGCGACACCAAAGCCGCAATCACGCGGGTCGGCGCCCAGGCCCACAATGCTGGAAAGGCGAGAGCGAGCGGCAGGGCCAGGGGATCGCCGTTCCAGGCGACGCCGCCTACTAACACTGCAGCAGCCGTCAACATGACACCGCCCACGCTGTCAGGGATAGACGGTGAGGACCGGACGGGCGCGCCCGAGGAGGCCTGCTGCAGGGATCGGCCCGAAATATCGGGAGTCATATGAGCTCGCTATGGAAGAATGAAGGAAGAGATGGCCGGGCGGCACGGTGCCCCCAGGAAAGGGTTCAATCGCCCTATTCTGGCTGTCCTTGTGACGGACGCGTGACGCGGGGAGCGGCCTGCCATCGATGACGACATTGTTGCCGATCTCGACGTTCTGGCCAGGTAGTGCAGCGACCGTTTTGAGCAGCGGCGCAAATCCGCCAAGGCATGTACCCTCGCTGAGATAACCACGGCCGAACGCGTCAACGAACAAGCTTGTCGCCGGGGGGCATATGAAAATGGGATCGCCGATGGCTAGGGGGCGGTTTAGTGTCTCGATCCGCCAGATGCCGACGGGCGCACTAGGCGACAAGTTGAGCCTGTATCCGCCAGACCGGCCGACCCCAACAAGCACTGTCGCGCCAAAAGCCACGATGCTGATAGAGATGATCATACGCCCGTAGCTCATTGCTTCCAAACCATGCTCTGGYGCTGCGCCAKTYGTAAMTGCTCGGYCTGYTTCACTGTCTGCGCTATGCGCTCATGGGCAGCGAACYGYTGGGCTGCMCGCATCAMCGGCCAGGCCTSACGCAGCTTYTCGCGCTCGCCRGGACGAAGGCCCTCGGCSGCCTTGTCGAAGAGGCTACCCGACGGCGCCCGAGCGGCATTGACGAGCAACGCCCGTTCGCCAAAACGTTCWGYKAYGGCWCGGTTGAAGYCATCGATCTCRAGCTTSACCTCGCGRTTGKCGAGGGCAWGGCCAAGAGYRGCMGGRAGATCGTTGCRGTCRATGGCGGCGCGGATSTTTTCSAGCACKGAYYTTGCSGCYKGCGACAGCGCCGGGATGTCGATCGAGACACGATGACGAAGMRCCTGCTCCTCGTTCCCGATCCTTGCGGCAGCGACCTGCCGCAGCTGGAGATAACGCTYGATGTCACGCTTCAGCGCCGGCACGTTGACCTCGGCGACACGGCGCGCCTCSKTKTCGGCCTTGCTCGCGAGCAGGCCAGTCCTCCCCCTGAGCGGCCCGATCGATGCCGGCTCGCTGGCCAGCCGATCGAGTGTCGGTTGCGCGGCCTTCGGGTCRSTCARSACSGTGTCGAARTTCATCGCCYGGAASGCGSTYTCCGGATCGGCGAAGACRTAGYGGAACCGGGCCGACACTTCTTCCCACTGCTTTGCTATGGCYGGATCGGCGAGCAGCTTTTCYTCGACGACATCAGACAGGGATTTRGCAAACAGCGTGACKCCGGCGACCATCGGTTCGGCCTCCTTYYGGGTTTGCGTTGARGGACGCTGGAGCAGGCCAAGGCGCTCGCCGCCGGCACGYATTCGCTGCGCCAGATCGGCAAGGCGCTCCTTCTGGCGAAGCATCCAGTCGAGCCGATCGCGCACKAGTGTGCGGGCAACACGGACGAKGTGCAGCCCGCGGTTKTCGGCAAAGCGCAGTGCCTGCCGGTAGAGGACGCCGCGCTCGTAATCGAGCGTGGTTTCCTTGGCGTTGCTTCGCGACAGAATGTGATCTAGCCCGCCCGCCTTGGCGAAGGAGCGCCGCCCGTAATAAAGCGCCATATCCTCGCGGTGCCGGGTCATCGTGACATAGGTCAAATGGCGATCGAGCGAGAGCGAAGCCAGCACCTTGACCCGATCGACGGTCGATCCTTGAGACTTGTGGATCGTCGTTGCATAGCCATGATCAACCTTGGGGTAGAAACGCTGCTCGACCCTGACCAGCCGACGATGTTCGCCCTCGCCGATGGCAGCGACGATCCTGTTTGATGCCGCCTCGACGACACGGCCGATCATGCCGTTTTTCACGCCAAGCGAGGTCTCGTTCTTCAAGAAGACGATCTGGTCACCGGCGTCGAAGTGACGAAG
>NZ_JBFUKO010000258.1:0-7447 GCF_056400805.1 Aminobacter sp. P4_H6_2 | reverse complement strand
GAACACGCCGCTGCCGCTCGACCTTGTCTTTGCCGGTCTCGATGGCAAGGTTCTCGACGTGCTGCCGGGCACGCCGTTTTCAGAGGCGGTAATAGCACCGGAAGAGCCGGCGCGTTTCGTGCTCGAACTCAAGGCTGGCACGGCAGCCAAGACGGGCATCGCCAAGGGCGTCACGCTCAAGCACCGGGCGATCACCGCAGTCGACGGCAATCCCTGAGGCTTTCGGGCCACGATCAAACGGAGCGACGATGGCTATCGATCACTTTTCCCATGAGGGCTTCGACCTGGCGTTTCTCGATCTGCCGCCGACCGGCGCGGGAAGCGGAGAGCCGGTCTTGATGATCCATGGCTTTGCCTCCAGCCACTTCGTCAACTGGGTGTCGCCGGGCTGGTTCAAGACGCTGAGCGAGGCGGGCTACCGCGCCATCGCCTTCGACCACCGTGGCCATGGCGGCTCGTCGAAGAGCTATGACGAGGCCGACTACACGCCAAGCAAGATGGCCGGCGACGCGCTCGCGCTGCTCGACCATCTCGGCATCGAGCGCGCCCATGTCATGGGTTATTCGATGGGCGCCCGCGTTTCGGCATTCTTGGCGCTGGAAGCACCCGAACGGGTGGCAACACTGGYGTTCGGCGGACTTGGCATCGGCATGGTCGACGGCGTTGGCGATTGGGACCCGATCGCTTCGGCGCTCTTGGCGGAAGACCCTTCGACGACCACGCAGCCGCGCGCGAAAACGTTCCGCGCCTTTGCCGACCAGACGCGCAGCGACCGCCGGGCGCTTGCCGCCTGCATTTCCACTTCGCGCGAACTGGTGAGCGACAACGATATCAGGCGGATCATGCAACCGACCTTAGTTGCCGTTGGCACCAAGGACGATATCGCTGGCTCGCCAAGCGAACTCGCCCGGTTGATGCCGCATGGCGAAAGCTTCGACATCGAGGGCCGCGACCACATGCTGGCCGTCGGCGACAAGGCTTTTAAGAAGCGCGTGCTCGAGTTTCTGGCCGAACACCCGATCTGAGTCTCTAATCGTCAAGTCTCGCCAGCGAGCGTTCCATGTTGGCCCGGGCCTGGGTTTCGAAGCGCGATACAAAAACGTCGGTGTGGAAGATGCGTGGCCGCGCGAGGAAGTTGCGCAGCACCGCACCGCGTCCGGCGCGCCAGTCGGCATCGCTGACCCAGCCATATTCGCGCCTGACGGCGTCTTCGTAAGCGTCAAAGGCTTTTGCCGGTGCGCCGAGGATCGACAGATCCATGTCGAGCAGCAGGGCGGCATCGTTGTTCGCCGCCGCGTCGTCGAAATCAGGGACCTCGTGCGTGGCGGTCGCTTCGATCATCTTGACGAGGCGGGCGAGGTGAAGGGCGTCGATCTGCCCTTGGAGCTTGTCGGCGGCAAGGGCGGCACTTAGCGCCTCATTGTCTTTGCGGCGGCTGTCATAGATCGCATCGTGGAACCAGATCGCAGCCTCGATGGCCTCAGGATCGTTCAGCTCGGCGCGATATTCGTCGGCCAGCGCCAAAAGCGCTTCGATGTGGCGGATCCCGTGATAATGCCGGTCGTCGGCTTGATAAAGCTTCGTCAGCTCCGTCTTGGTGGCGTGGTCAATCAGAGACATATCACCGCCTTTTGAACACAGATTTGCGCCGGTCGGCCTGGGTGAACGCGTTCTCGAGCGCCGGGCGGATGATGACGATGGCCGCCTCGCCGTCGCGCATCGTCTCCAGCAAGGGTTCAGTTTCCATGACGCCTTGAATATCCGCGAACCAAATCCACTTGAACGAGCACTAAGGAAAATTGAGTTCATTCGTGCTAATATCTGGCTTATATGTCCCGCGCGGGATTGCACAAGCCGGCAGTGAACGGAGACCGTCGATGAACACCATATCCGCTGCGCGCCACGGCTCATTGAAGCCGGTCGACCCGATCTGGAAGTCGGTACGCGACGAAGCGGCAGACGCTGTGGCGGGCGATCCGCTGCTGGCGGCATTCCTCTATGCCACGATCCTCAACCAGGACACGCTGGAAGAGGCAGTGATCCATCGCCTGGCCGAGCGGCTGGCGCATCAGGATCTCGGCGCCGACCTCATTCGCCAGACCTTTTACGCGATGCTCGAAGATAGTCCGGACTGGAGCGATACGGTGCGCACCGACATCCAGGCCTATTACGACCGCGACCCGGCCTGCGACCGCTACCTGATGCCGGTGCTTTATTTCAAAGGCTTCCATGCCATCCAGACACACCGGCTGGCGCACTGGCTGTTGAACCGTGGCCGCAAGGATTTCGCGCTCTATCTGCAGAGCCGCTCGTCATCGGTGTTCCAGACCGACATCAATCCGGCCGCACGCATGGGCAAGGGCATCTTCATCGACCACGCCACCGGCCTGGTTGTCGGCGAAACCGCTGTCATCGAAGACGACGTTTCGATCCTGCACGGCGTGACGCTGGGTGGAACCGGTAAAGCAGGCGGCGATCGCCACCCCAAGATTCGTTACGGCGTGCTGATCGGCGCAGGCGCCAAGATCCTCGGCAACATCGAGGTCGGCCATTGCTCGAAGATCGCCGCCGGTTCGGTGGTGCTGTCGCCCGTCCCGCACAACAAGACAGTGGCTGGGGTTCCGGCGCGTGTTGTCGGCGAAACCGGCTGCGACCGTCCGTCGAGCCAGATGGACCAGTTGCTGCCGTCGCAGACAATGGATCACGTCGTCAGCTTCGATATTTGAAGCGGGCAAGCACCGGCATCCTGGTGTCTGGGATGCCTGTGTGAATTGCACGGGGTAAGCCGAGCCTTGCCTTTACATGGCCATGCTTGGCGTGTCAGAAGCGCGTCTCTAAACGCGTCGGGCCGAAAATCGGGTCTGGTTTTCGGGCAAAGCACGATGCGCAGTCATTGCAATGTGGAACGTCCCAAGCGCGTCGGAACGGACGCATGACGCTCCTAGCCACAAGCCGGAGAAAACAGTTGAAGCCGGAAGAAATCAGAAAACTCGACGCCTATTTCAAGCGCCAGTTCCAGAACCCCACGCTTCAGGTCAAGGCGCGTCCTCGCAAGGACGACTCGGCCGAGGTCTATATCGGCGACGAATTCCTCGGCATCGTTTTCAAGGACGAGGATGACGGCGACTACAATTTCTCGATGGCGATTCTCGACATCGATCTGGCCTGATTTTGATCAAGCCTGACGCCGCGCGGCTTGTCGCGTGGCGTCATTTGACGTGCAACAAGGCATTCGTCTTGGCGATAACCGCCCGATCCAGCGCACGCCACTCTCCCAGAAGCTCCCTAGGAAATCTGTAGGTCAGGCTCAGATCCTTGCCAACGAAGACGTCGCGTTCGCACGGCGCGAGCGATTGTTCTGCCTCTTCACCATTGAGGCAGCGGGCAACAAAAGCCGGCTCGCCGGCGCGTGTCGCAACCGCCAGCACCTCGTTGAGATAGCCGGAGTTTTCCCTGAAGCCGTAAAGCGTCATGCCTTCAGGCCCGGGAACGCCTGGCTTGACCGTCAGTGCATTGTAGATGGGGGTGAGGCGGCCGCTCATGTCGCGCGTCATCATGCGCGGCTCGAGGCCCAGGAAGATGATGCGTTTGTTGCCGTCGGTATTGTTGAAGGCAGCACGCGCCGCCTCGCTATAGCCGTCCATCTCAGGCCAGCGCAGATAGAGGTCGAGCCGGCTGGCGATGCCGTTGTGACGGGCCTTTTCGAAACGGATCATGTTGGAGGGGACCGCGATGACATCGTTGCCGATGACGACCTCGTGCGGTGTGATGTCGTCGGTATAGCCGGCGAGCGCGATGGTGTGCCCGAACCAGCGGCCACCGAGGCTGATCGCCACCGAGAGAACGGCAAGTACGGCGAAACCGTAGAAGACCTTCATCATCAGCGCCGAATTGACAACGTCAAAGCCGGAGCTGTCAGTCGCCTCTTGCTTCATCTGTTGTCTCCAGGGTCGCCGGCGGCTCGTATGGTCGAGCATCGGATTTCCGCAATCGCCGCGCGTTGCGCAGCAGGTGCTCCAGGGAACCGATATGGGGCGACATTGCGCGCGCATGGTTAATGCTGCGTTAAAGGCGCGTCGCGCTTGCCTTGCTGGCGACCGCTACATAGTTTGCCCGCGACGCGCACAGGAAGGAAAGATGATGCCGCTTTACGCTCTCGATGGGGTTGAACCGCAGTTCGAGGACCGCGACAGCAACTGGATCGCACCAGACGCTGCCGTTGTCGGCGACGTCAGGATCGGACGTGATGTCGGCATCTGGTTTGGGGCTGCGATCCGCGGCGATCGCGAGCCGATCACCATCGGTGCGCGCTCCAATGTCCAGGAGCACACGGTGATGCACACCGATCCGGGCTTTCCGCTTGATATCGGCGAGGGATGCACCATCGGCCACCGCGCCATCCTGCATGGCTGCACGGTTGGCGACAATTCGCTGATCGGTATGGGGGCGATCGTGCTCAATGGCGCCAAGATCGGCAGGAACTGCCTTGTCGGTGCCGGCGCTCTGGTGACCGAAGGCAAGGAATTCCCAGACAATTCGCTGATCGTCGGGTCGCCCGCCAAGGCCATCCGCACCCTCGACGACGCCGCAGCCCAGCGGCTGCGCAAATCGGCTGATCATTATGTCGCCAACCAGCGCAGGTTTCGCGCCGGATTGGTGAAGGTCGCCGATTAAGAACAAGGCATCCGCCCAAAAAGGCGGAGCCGGCCCGGGGAAATGGGCCGGCTCCTAGACCCGGTCGTTGGGGACGGGGAGGGTGGGACGCGACCGGGTTTTTCCGCTGAAGCCTAGCGGACCGACGCGACTGCGTCGGCGCGGCCGTCATTGATGCCAATCCAGACCCCTGAATTCTGCTCCGACTGGCGCTTCAGATAGGTGTATTCGGTCTCATTCCAGGCTAGGACGCGTGTGTCGAGATTGTCCAAAATGTATTCGCCGAGGCTGGTGCGCACGGTCAGGACCGCGTGGCCTTCGCCATTTGGCTGACGAACCACCGTCATCAGCAGGGCGCCGGCCGGCACGCCGAGCTGCATCAGCTTGCGCCGCTTTTCCATGGCATAGTCTTCGCAGTCGCCAACGCCATTGTCGGGATAGGACCAATATTCTTCCTGGCCCCAGGCTTCCATATCGGTGCGCGGCGCAACAGCGGTGTTGACCTCGTTGTTGATGGCGATCATTGCCTTCCACAGCGTACGGGTCAGTTCGACCGGAGCCTTGCTCGCCGTCTTTTCATTGCATTCGATCGGCGAACGCTTGCACAGCTCGTAGTGGCCGATAGGCTGCGTCGTGCGGCCATTGGTCTTCATGACGGTCGGGGCAGCAAGGGCACTGCCCAAGGTGCCAGCCTGAAGTGCTGCAGCCAGAACCAACAGCCATCCCCGACGCTTGATCATTTTGTAGTCTCCTTGTTGAGGGAGACAATGACAGGCGCGGATTTATTTCACGCAAAGTAACGCAGTAGATGTTGAGTAAAAACAAGAGAGAACTCTCGTAAACAAAGAATAGAATAAGAATAAAATTTGCAGAAAATTTGATTACAATTTTATCGATCGGGGCGACGCCGGGCTATGATTGGCCGCTGCGCGCAAGCTGTGCCGAAATGGCATTGCGGTGCTAGGCCGAAATGCATGTTCGCCTATCGGTGTGGAATGGAGCGGCTCCTGGAAAGCAAGAAGGCCGGCGTCCATGAGGAAGCCAGCCTTCATGCTTGGTATCTGGGGATGTGGGCGGTAGCCCGACCGTCAGGTGCGCGGGCGATTGAACTCTGTGTCGAGCGAGTCGGGCCGCTGGATGACGGCGAATTCGACAGCGACGCCGTCTTCGAAGTGACGCACGACCTGACCGCGCATGGTGCCGAGCGTGACCTGCACGCCGATCGCCGGCTTGACCTCGATCTCGAGGGCGGCACCAGAAAGCGACAGGTCGATGATCCGGCAGGGATATTGCCGGCCGTCGATGAGCTGCAAGACGTTGATCGGGTTGCGCGGCGCGACACGCTCGTGGCGGCGGTCCTCGGGCAGGTCGAGTTCGTGCTTATTGGCAAGCCAGGTGAGCTGGGCGGCCAGCTTGTCCTTCTTGCGTTCGGAAGCGATGACCGTCATGRCAAAGCCATCCGGCAAGGTGCGGGTGATGACGCCTTCGATGCGTCCGATGTGATCGATATAGGCGATCACCTTTTCGCCTGCGGCACCCGAGCGATCGGTGCGAAAAGCGACATTGCCGGGCGACATATCGACCACCTGGCCGGCATGCTCGGTGCGATCCTCAAGCATGAAACGGCCGTAGATCTTCACCCGGACGCGCTGGAAGTTGCGCCGTTCCGCCCGTGACGGCGCGTAGTCAATCGCCGCTGGCCTCATGGTACCCTCATATCTGTCAACTCCCAACGAACCGCATCGGGGAGCTATTGCGGAAAAATACCGCCAGAGAGGTTAATAAAACGCGTAGGCGCTGCCCTTGCGGGAGGTGTGCGGGCGCTATTCTTCGCGCCCACCTTCAAGGACGAAAAGGTGGCGAATGCGGCGTGCGCCATCGAGCGGGTTCGGGCCGCCCTCCACGGCTGAATCGCTTGGTGCGAGCGAAGGCACCGTGACGGCTGGGCGGTTCCTGAGGAACATCGGCTCAAGGTCTGGGTCGACGACACGCACGCTGTCGATCGTTGCGTCGGTGAGCGGGTCGGAACCGAGCCAGAACGGCCGGTCGACACTCGACAGCACGCCCAGGCTGCGCGGGTTTTCGATGCCGCCGTCGAGCGGCAGGAGCAGCATTTCGAAGGTTGTTGCCCGCAGGCTCGCGGTGAAGCCCTCGAAATTGATGACGACCACCGACTTCTGCTGGAACACGCCATAGGCGAGGCGGGCCATCAGCCGCTGGTCCTTCTGGCGCCACAGCGAGGGAAACGAAAACCCCTTGAGCTCGCGGCCGAAGGTAGCGCACAGCCGGGTGCCGGCGAGGCGGAAGACCGCTTCGCCACGGGTGTCGCGCTCGAGTATGAAAGTGTCAGCAAGCAGCGCCTTGATATCGGCCGGCTCGACTTCCGTGCGTTTGGGCGCGGGTCGGCCGTCGCGAAGGCGGTTCCAGTATTGGAACAGTGCCAGCGATCCTTTCTGTTTCATATTGCTCCGCTCCGAGCGCTTCTGTGCCTGATGTCCCATCGTTGGACAGAATCGCTTCAATCTTGAGGACTACATGAGGCGCGGAGCAGGACGCGTGCCAGTCTCAGTAACAGTTGTTAACGGGTCGGGGACGTTAAGGTTAACAAAGGGTTTACGTTGCCGCCGGAAAAGATCCATGGCACGTTCAAGTCACTCCAGAAGTGGCCGCTCAGGCGGCCGGCAGCACTTCAGTCAGAGTTTTTTGGGGAACGGGCAGGGGGGCTCGACCAGCCGTCCAGGGGAAACCCTGGACGGCTTTCTTTTTTGCGCTTTCAGCCGGGCTGTTCTAGATG
>NZ_JBFUKO010000257.1:0-7462 GCF_056400805.1 Aminobacter sp. P4_H6_2 | reverse complement strand
CTGCCAATGTCGGTAAGCCCTTTGCCATCGTGCTCGACGGCAAGGTGCTGTCGGCACCAAACATCCGCGAGCCGATCACCGGCGGCTCGGGCCAGATCAGCGGCAGCTTCAGCGTCGAAGAGACGGTGACGCTTTCCGCACTCCTGCGCGCCGGCGCACTGCCGGCACCGCTGACCGTTATCGAAGAGCGCACCGTCGGTCCCGACCTCGGCGGCGACGTCATCAAGATGGGCATCTACACAGGCGTCGCCGGCTTTGTGGCCGTCGTGCTGTTCATGGTCGCGCTCTACGGCACTTGGGGCATGATCGCGAATTTCGCCCTGTTGCTGCACCTGATCCTGACCTTCGGCGTCCTGACCCTGATCGGCGGCACGC
Source organism: Aminobacter sp. P4_H6_2 (assembly GCF_056400805.1). Classification (NCBI taxonomy): domain Bacteria; kingdom Pseudomonadati; phylum Pseudomonadota; class Alphaproteobacteria; order Hyphomicrobiales; family Phyllobacteriaceae; genus Aminobacter; species Aminobacter sp. P4_H6_2. The sequence goes on along the minus strand of NZ_JBFUKO010000257.1, from coordinate 7,087 downwards.
TGACACTGCCCGGCATCGCCGGCATCATTCTGGGCATCGGCTTCGGCGTCGACGCCAACATCTTGATCAATGAACGCATCAGGGAAGAGTCGAAGAAGGGACTCAGCGCCTTTGCTGCCTTGGACAATGGCTTCAAGCGCGCCTACTCGACCATTGTGGACGCCAACGTGACGTCGCTCATCGCTACTGGCCTGCTGTTCATGTTCGGCTCGGGTCCGGTGCGCGGCTTTGCCATCACCATGTTCCTGGGTACCTGTCTGTCGATGTTCACCGCCGTTTCGGTGACGCGCATCCTGATGGCCGCAGTTGTGCGCCGCAAGCGCCTGAAGACGATCACCATCGAACCGCTGGTCCGCTTCTTCCCTGAAAAGACCTCGATCTCGTTCATGAAGGCCCGTTACCTCGGCATCGGCATGTCGATCTTCCTGTCGCTTGCCTCCATCGGCCTGTTCTTCAAGCCGGGCCTCAACTACGGCATCGACTTCAAGGGCGGCATCCAGGTCGAGATCGCGACGTCGACACCGGCCGACCTGGCTCAGCTGCGCAGCACACTCGGCAGCTTAAACATCGGCGAGGTTGCCCTGCAACAGATCGGCAGCGATGGTAACGTGCTGATCCGCGTGCAGCGTCAGGAAGGCGGCGAGACGGCGCAGACCGCGGCCGTCGACACCATCAAGGCTGCCGTGCAGAAGCTCGATCCGAGCGTGAAATTCGAACGCACCGAAGTGGTGGGTCCGAAGGTTAGCGGCGAGTTGGCGCAGTCCGGCATCCTGGCCGTGGTTCTGGCCGCGCTTGCCATGCTGGTCTACATCTGGTGGCGGTTCGAATGGAACTTCGCCATCGGCGCCATTGCCACACTGGTGCTCGATACCACCAAGATGGTCGGCTTCTTTGCGCTGTTCGGGCTGGACTTCAACCTGACGGCGATCGCGGCCCTGCTGACCATCATCGGCTATTCGGTGAACGACAAGGTGGTGGTCTACGACCGCATGCGCGAGAATTTGCGCCTGTACAAGAAGATGCCGCTGCGCGAGATCATCGACATGAGCATCAACCAGGTGTTCGCGCGCTGTATCTATACTTCTGTTGCCATCCTGCTTTCGATGCTGCCGATGGCGATCTGGGGCGGCAGTGCGGTGGAGAACTTTGCCATTCCGATGGTGTTCGGCGTATTCATTGCAACGACCTCGTCGATCTTCATCGCCGCACCGATCCTGCTTCTGCTCGGCGACTGGTGGCAGCACCGTCATGCCGGCCGGGAGCCGTCAACTCAGGTGGTTGCAACCAAGGCTTGAACTACTTTGCCGGAGCCGTTTCATGGCGGCTCCGGTAAAGACCCACTTGCGTGAAACCTGACGATTGGATGGCAAGTCGGGCCGGCTGGCGGTGCCGAGAAATCGTCACTTAAAATCGTATGCCGTCAGCACATACAAGCTTTTGCGCCCGTGGGAATAAACCTCCCGCGCGACGTCCTGGATCGAGATGCGGGCCGTATCGAAGGCGGCAAGATATCGCGTTTCATTGTCAGCCGTCGCGTGGCTGGCTTGGAGCGCCTGAACCTCGACGAAAAACGGAACTTCAAACGTCCCATCATAGCCCAGGAAGCGTATGGCCTTTTTTGCGGCGTCATAGCTGCGGCTTCTGTTCGGGAAAGCTAGGGTCATCAGTTGCTCCAGTGCAGGGTCGTTGGATCAGGTTGCCGAAAGGCGCCGGACAATGGCGAGCCACTACGGCTGTAGGTTGCAGGCCTTGGTTCCGCCTTCCGTCAATTCGGAAGCTCAAACATCCCATCGCAGGGACCAGGTTCGTCGCCTGATTTGCGCTTTGTACGGGATGCATACCAAGGGTTACTCCACCTCATTGTGCAGTCGCGATGTCGGCATGTCGCGCGTCAGCAGTCCGCTGAGAATCCGGGCTGTCTCGCGCAGCATGGCTTGCATATCCTGCTCGGTGAGAGCGTATGGTTCGTCCGCTGCATCGAGAAGTTGGACCACGAGTTCGACGCCGCGCTGATGCAATTCAGCCATCAGGGGCCTCTTTCATTTTTGGTCGAAATATCGATGGCCGCCGGCCTAGATCAGGCGGTTGCGTTCGTGGATATCTCTTGCGCGCCGCCGCTTTCCGACGGTGTCGTTGATACGTCGCCGATCAGCTTCGTCCCGTGGAGGCCGAAGCGGCATCATCGCCGTTTCCAGGCGCAGCACATGGTCCTGATTTGGTGAAGGCTTGAGAGCGCCACCCTCGTTGTCCCATCGATCGATAGCCCGATCCATGGTCGTGCGCTGGTGCGCATATCTCGTGAGCCTCTTGCCAAGATCATCGACAGTCGTTGTTCCGTTCTGAAATCGTGCTGTCGCCGTTTCCCGATCGGGGTCAGGCTGAGAGCCACGTTGCCGGATTTCGGCAAGTAACCGCCTGATCATGCTCATGTTTTCGGAAGTCAGATAGTTGGAAGACACGGTGTCCTCCTTTCAGTTGGGGCTAGGGCACGATGGCCGCCCTCAATCAGCCGCGCCCTAAGACGAGCGGCCGACAATTGACCCTGCGCCTTTATCCAGGTCGCGTCTACAGCGATGATCAAATATTCGATGCGGAAATAATTCTGAACATGGCGGAACGAACATCCCTGGCCAGCCGTTTTGTTTCTGGCGGCATTCGGCCGCCCACTAATAATAAAGGAATATCAATATGAAACGCATTGCATTTGGACTTGCGGCTGTACTTATGACCGCTGGAATGGGTTTTGCAGCGGAGCCTGCAATGATGACGAAGACACCAAAGGGTGAAATATACACAAATACGAAGGGCATGACGCTCTATACGTTTGACAAGGACAAGGCTGGCGCATCCAGCTGTTATGATGCTTGTGCCGCGACCTGGCCGGCGCTCAAGGCTGATGCCAAGTCAAAGGCTGCCGGCGCATGGACTGTCGTTGACCGCACGGACGGCAGCAAGATGTGGGCGTATGACGGAAAGCCGCTCTACACCTATGCCAAAGACAAGAAAGCCGGTGATATGAACGGCGAGGGCGTCGGTGGCGTCTGGCATATGGCCAAGGCGAAGGCCAGCTAACCATCACGTGTGGGCGGCGTCTCATGGCGCCGCCGGGTGCGGACTAGCGGGATAATTCCGGGAAACGGGAGGCAGGCAATGATCGTGCAGGAGATGATGCGAGAGGACAACATTGCAGTCTTGTCGTCACAAGGGCTTGGACGGCTGGCTTGCGCCAGAGACAACCGGCCTTATTTGGTGCCTTTTCACTACGCATTTTCCGACAATCATCTGTACAGTTTTTCGATGCAGGGTCAGAAGATCGACTGGATGCGCGAGAATGCCCAGGTGTGTGTTCAGGTCGATGAAATCATTGCAAATCGAGAATGGCGAAGCGTTATCGTTTATGGCCTGTTTGAGGAGTTGCCCGACACACCGCAATGGCAACGTGATCGCGACCATGCCTGGTCTTTGCTTCAGCAACACGCCAACTGGTGGGAGCCAGGAAGTCTGAAACCCAGCTCCCCGTCAACTGCGGTCGGCTCAGCACCGGTGTTTTACCGGATTAGGATCGAAAGCATGACCGGTAGGCATGCTCGTGAGGCTGCGCCGTCTGACTAGAGTGCAAGAATGGCCGCTTCAATGACGAATTTTGGCGCCATACTGGCATCATGATTCTTGCTTCGCCTCCGTCATCCCAGCTTCCACAAGATCCGTTTGAACCCGCCGATGACGCGCTGCTTGATATCGTGCAGCAGCAGACGATCCGCTATTTCTGGGAAGGCGCCCATCCAGTCAGCGGCCTTGCCCGCGACCGCCAGAGGACCACAGGCGATCGGCCAAACGATCTTGTGGCGATCGGTGGCTCCGGCTTCGGGATCATGGCCATCATCGTTGCAGTTGAACGAGGCTGGGTCGATCGCGCCGAAGCCCTGCGTCGACTGCATCGGATGCTCGATTTGCTCGAGCGTTCGCCACGTTACCACGGCATGTTCCCGCATTTTATCCACGGCGCTACAGGCGACACTATCCCGTTTCGGCGCAAGGATGACGGAGCGGACCTTGTCGAAACGACATTCCTGTTTCAGGGGTTGATTTGTGCCCGCGAATATCTGGACGGCCTCTCGGCCGAGGAACAGCGTCTTTGCGATCGGGTGAACGCGTTGCTGGCGCAGGCCGAGTGGAGCTGGTTTGCGCGGAAAGGCAAACTCTACTGGCACTGGAGCCCCAGGCATGGTTGGGCCATGAACAGCCCGATCGAAGGCTGGAACGAGTGCCTGCTTGCATTCGTTCTGGGAGCAGGATCGCAGCATCACGCCATCGATCCGGATTGCTACCACGACGGCTTTGCCACTGGGCCGGCTTTTCAAAACGGGCGTGACCACTACGGAATAGCCTTGCCACTAGGAACGGACTTTGGTGGCCCGCTCTTTTTCGCGCATTATTCCTTTTGCGGGCTCGATCCCAACGGCCTCAATGATCGCTATGCCGACTATTGGGAGCAAAATATTCGTCACGCGCTGATCAACCATCGCCATTGCGAGCTCAATCCCCATAACCATCAAGGCTACGGCGCCGATTGCTGGGGGCTCACCGCATCTCATGGGCCGACGGGCTATATCGCGCATGCTCCGGATAGGGACGTTGGTGTCATCACGCCGAGTGCCGCTCTATCAAGTTTTCCTTATGTGCCCGAACAGGCGATGTCGGCTTTGCGCGGTTTCCTGGTGAAGCCAAGGAAACGCATCTGGGGGCGTTTCGGCTTTGTCGACGCGTTCTGCGAAAACCGCAACTGGTACGCCCGCACCTATTTGGCCATCAACCAAGGCCCCATTGTCGCAATGATTGAAAACCATCGCACCGGGCTTTTGTGGAGGCTGTTCATGGGCGCACCGGAAGTTCGCCTTGGCCTGGCTAGGCTGGGTTTCACCGGGCCAGGAACCAAACATCTGAGACGTGAGGCAGCCGGGTCGCTCGCGGTTTCCTAGCCGTTGGCCGCGCGGACCTCGACCCGCAACAGGGCCAGCATTTCATCGAGGTCGGCCCGGTCGGCGATCGAGATGCGCAGCCATTCCGGCAGGCCGTAGTCCTCGTTCGAACGGATGATGAAGCCCTGCTTGGCAAGCCGCGCCACAGTCGTCTGCGCCCAGCCGGCATAGGCACCGGGCAGGCGGACGAAAGCGAAGTTGGCAGCGCTTGGCGAAATCTCGAAACCGAGCTTGCGCAGTTCGCCTTCGAGATATTCGCGCTCCTCGGCGGTGCGGGCGCGCACGTGCTGGACAAAATCCTGCTCGCCGACAGCAACGGTCGCTGCCACCTGCGCCAGGCCGTTGACGTTGCCGATGCCGCGCACATTGTTCAGCGCCGAGACAACTTCCGGATAGGCATAAGCCCAGCCGGCACGCGCGGACGCCAGGCCATAGGCCTTGGAGAAGGTGCGCGTGACGATGACGTTGGGATGGCGATCGGCGATCTCGAAAGTAGCGATCGCCTCGACCGGGTCGACATATTCGGCGTAAGCCGCGTCGAGCACAAGAACGATATGCGACGGCAGCTCGCGCGCCAGCCGCGCGACCTCGTCCATCGGCACGACCGAGCCGGTGGGGTTGTTTGGGTTGGCGAGGAAGACGACGCGCGTCGCTGGCGTGACGGCGGCCAAAAGCGCGTCGACATCGACGGAAAAGTCCGGCCCGAGCGGTGCCTCGACCGCCTTGGCGCCAAGACGGTAGGCAACGATGGCGAACTGCAGGAAGGAATAGGCCGGAAACAGAATCTCGTCGCCGGCGCGCGCATAGACGCGGCCGACAGCATCCAACAGCTCCTCCGAGCCGTTGCCGCAGACGATGCGGGCGGGGTCGAGGTTGAACTGCTTGCCGATTGCCGCACGCATCGTTCCGCAGTTCGGATCGGCATAGCGGTAGACATTAGGCGCGGCCTCACGGATTGCCTCGACCACGCCCGGTGCCGATCCGAGCCAGCTTTCGTTGAGCCCGAGATTGACTACGCGTGCCGCACCAGTGGTGTCGATCTTCTTGACGACGGTCAGCGTACGGGCGGACAGATAAGGCACAGGCAGGGACATTTCATTTCCTCGAAATAGATAATGAGGGGGGCGCTTAGTCGGAGCCGATAAGGATCTTGGTATAGAGCGAGCGGAAGCGCTTGCGGTCCGCCGGCGGCTCCTTGAAGTGGGTGGCGTAGTAGCCGATCTGCTGGAAATAGGTGATGCGGGCGCGGATCAGGCTTTCGTCCTGGTCGTAGCCCATCACCGCAAAAGCCCTGACAAGCAGCGCCATACGAAAATCGTCCTGCGCCTGCACCTTGCGGGCGATCACTGCCGAGCTGCGCGCCCAGTCTCTGATCGCGAGATCGAGCCGGGGGCTGAAGGGATCTTCCCTGATCCACACCCCGGTCACCGCATCGAAGAAGGCCGGACCGTCAATGACCTCCTGGTCGATGAGCGCTTCGAACGGCTTGCAATTGCGCTGACGCCATTCCTTGAGCAGGCTGTCGAGCAGGTCCTTCAGGTTTTTGAAATGGAAATAGAAACTGCCGCGCGTGACCTTCAGTTGTTTCGACAGGTGGTCGATCTTGACGTTGGCGATGCCCTTCTTTTCCAGCGTTGCTATGGCAGCCGCAACCCAGGCCTCGCGCGACAGCGTCTTTCGCGCCGCGGGCTTGCGTTCGGGAATAGGGGCACCTGTTTTCATCGCCGATCGCCCTCTCAGGGAAGGTTGCCGAAGCGCTCCAGCATCAGCTCGAAGAAGCCATCGGCATCGATGCGGCGCAGCACGTTGCAGTTTTTCCGCCGGCCGGTGACGTGCCACCAGTCGACGACGGTCATGCCGATGGTCTCGGGCGACATCAGCTCAATGGTGACGTTGCATTGCTTCTGTTCGTACAGATGCGGCGCAAGCAGATAGCCGGTGACACAGGCGTCATGGATCGGGCGGGCTTCGGTGGGGAATTTGTGCGAGCCGTACTGGCGGTAGAAATCGGCCATGTTGGCGGCTTCGATGGCCGAGCCTGTGCCGAGCGCGCGCAGCTTTTGCAGCCATTCCGGCGTCATCTGGGCGGTATAGGTGCAGTCGATGCC
>NZ_JBFUKO010000256.1:0-7472 GCF_056400805.1 Aminobacter sp. P4_H6_2 | reverse complement strand
GCAAAGACAGCGGCCCCTGCCGTCCGCGCTATGGCGGGCGAGRCAGCGATGTTCAATGACCTTGATGACCCGCAGTTGCTTGAATTCATTCGCGGTGGCGGCGGAGGGATGACCGAGTCCGGCATTGTCGTCACGCCAAAGGCGGCGCTCAAGAACACGACTGTGCTTCGGTGCGTATCCCTACACTCATTTTCAGCGGGCATGCTTCCGCTCCATCTCCTGGATAAGAAAACGAGCGAGAAGGCCGAAGACCATCCGCTGTTTCGCATTCTGCATCGGCGGCCGAATGCGTGGCAGACCGCGTACGAGTTCAAGTCACTTATGCAGCAGCGTGCGCTCGGAGCGGGTGGTGATGGGCACCGTGGCGACGCATTTGCGCTCATTGTGCGAAGCGGCAGTCGCATCGTCCAGCTTGTTCCGTTGGCGACAGAGCGGGTGCAGCCTCGCCAGCGAAACGACTGGTCGTTGGAGTATGTCTATCAGCGTCCAGCCGGTGGCGAGATCGTTCTGCCACAGCAAGATGTCTTCCATCTTCGCTGCGGTCTTTCGGAGGACGGCATATCCGGCCTGTCTATGGTGAAGCAGGCGGCAGACGCCATCTCGCTGGCGATCCAGACTGAGAAGGCCGCTGCCCGGCTATTTCGCAATGGCATGCTGGTCGGCGGTGCRCTCGCACATCCGCAACAACTGTCACCGGAAGCTTATGAACGTCTCAAGTCCAGCATGGAAGAGCGCTTTACTGGTGCCGAGAACGCGCACAAGTGGATGATCCTCGAAGAGGGGATGAAGGCAGAGCGGTTTTCTCAAACGGGTCAGGAAAGCCAGGCCCTTGAGCAGCGCAAGTTTCAAAATGAAGAGATTTCGCGTCCGTTTGGTGTACCCCGACCGCTTCTCAATGTTGACGATACGTCTTGGGGCTCTGGCATTGACGTTCTCGGCCAGTTTTTCGTCCGGTACGGTCTGAACCCTTGGTTCGAAGCGTGGCAGCAGGCTATCGAGCGCTCTCTTTTGACCGAACGGGAAGCGGACCTTTACGAAGCAAAATTCAATGCAGGAGCTTTGCTTCGTGGCTCAATGAAGGATCAAGCCGACTTCTTCGCGAAGGGCCTCGGCTCTGGCGGTCATCAGCCTTTCTTGCATCCCGACGAAGTGCGCAGCTGGCTCGACCTGCCACACCGTGACGATCTCCCAGAACCCATGGGCCAGAGTAAGGAGCGAGGCAATGAGCCTGCGAAATCTGCCTGAAGTCCAAGCATTCCAGAAGCCAGAGTGGCTAAACTTCGAGGCGCCCGACCAGAATGTCGAGGCGTTCGACCCAGCCGTCATTTCGGCGGCAGCAGACGACACCAATGAGATATCGATTTATGGTCAGATTGGGATTGACCCCTTCACGGCGGTCGATAACTCGGAACGCCGGATCGCCGCTGCGCTTCGCTCGATTGGTAAGCGCGACATTACCGTCAGCATCAATTCACCCGGTGGCAACTTCTTCACCGGCTTGGCCATCTACAATCTGTTGCGGGCGCATCCGGCGAAGGTGTCCATCCATGTCATTGGGATGGCCGGATCCGCTGCCTCTGTAATTGCCATGGCAGGGGATGAGACGCTTATGGCAGATGGCTCGTTCATCATGGTTCACAATGCTTCCGGTGTCGTGATCGGCAATAAGTTCGATGCGAAAGACGCCGCCGATCTTCTGGCCGAGGTGGATGGTGCGATGGCGCAGATCTATGCGGCGCGCGCAGGAGTCGAAACGAAGGTTGCGGCGGCCTGGATGGACCGCCGTCGTGGTGATGGCACGATGTTCAATGCTTCGTCGGCCATCGATAGCGGTCTTGCTGACGGAAAATTGGCGGCTGGCGCAATTAAAGTGAACGCCGAGGCGACCAAAGCAGTGCCGCGCGAACGGGTGATGGAAAACGCGCTCGTCGCCGCAGCAAACATGTCTCCGCAGGATGCAAAAGCGTTCATTGCGGATCTGAAATCCGGCACGCGAGATGCTCCGGTAAACGTCACGCGCGACGCTGACGATCTGAAGGCTGCCATTGAGCAGCTTCGTTCAACAATCAGGTCATAACAGGAGATTCCAATGACCAAGCACATGAACCCGCGCAAGCTGCGCGGCATCGTCTCCGTGCGCGCCGATGCGAGCGGCGACCTCAAGGCACTGATCGCCAACCTCAATACCGACTGGGCCGCTTTCAAGGCCACGATGGCTGACAAGGACAAGGAGCTCGCCAAGAAGTTCGATGATGTTGTGACGACCGACAAGCTCGATCGCATCAACGCTAGTGTCGGCGATCTGCAAAAGCTTATCGACGAGACGAACGCTAAGATCGCGGCGATGGCCATCGGTGCCGGCAGCGACGCTAATGTGAAGGATCGCGAGTATTCGGATGCCTTCACGGCTCATGTTCGTCGTGGCGACGTGCAGGCCTCGCTCAACAAGGGCACTGATCCCGAAGGCGGCTATCTGGCGCCGACCGAATGGGACCGCACCATTATCGACAAACTGAAGCTGGTTTCACCTATGCGTCAGATTGCTTCGGTGCAGACCATCTCGACGGCAGGATTTTCGAAGCTTTACAACCTTCGCGGAACTACATCTGGTTGGGTAGGTGAGAAGGCGGCCCGCCCGGAAACAAACACCCCGCCCTTCGGTTCGATGACCTTCACACCTGGTGAAATCTACGCAAATCCTGCTGCTACACAGGCCATGCTGGACGATGCACAGATCAACCTGGAAAGCTGGCTCGCGGACGAGGTACAGACCGAGTTCGCCTACCAGGAAGGTCTCGCATTCATCGCTGGCGATGGCACGAATAAGCCGGCAGGGTTCCTGACCTTCATCACTGGCGGTTCCAATGCCGCGAAAAACCCGCTTGGCGCCATCGAGGTGAAAACCGCGGCATCCGGTGCGGCCTTCACCTCTGACGAACTTCTGGAGCTGATTTATCTCCTGCCGTCCGTCTATTCAGCCGGTGCGGGGTGGGTGATGAACCGCACCACCCAGGGCGTTATCCGCAAAATGAAAGACGGTCAGCAGAACTACCTGTGGCAACCGTCTTATGTAGCCGGCCAGCCGGCACAGATTGCCGGGTATCCCGTGACGGAAATGCCGGGCATGCCCGACATCGCTCTCAGCTCGGTGCCGGTGGCTTTTGGCGACTTCCGGCGTGGCTATCTGATCGTCGATCGCACGGGTGTCCGCGTCCTGCGCGACCCTTATTCCAACAAGCCCTACGTGATGTTCTACACCACGAAGCGTGTCGGCGGTGGCGTGAACAACCCCGAGACCATCAAGGTCTTGAAGATGAAGGCCAGCTAACGAGCTGGCATGCGGGCGGCATTCGTGCCGCTCGCTGATTCCCCTTCGCTTTTCCAACAATTGGAGATCTGTTCCAATGGCCAAAACAAACCCCACCTCCGAAAACCTTGCGGTTCCATCCGAAGAAGAGCTTGTCATCGCTGATGCGCCTATTGCGCGCGCGCCGGCCCTGACGCTCAAGGAAATCGAGGCGATGGGTCTTGACCCTTCGCCTTATGGCTACCCGATCGCTGACCCGGCTGTCGAGTAATGCTCGCGCCCGTCCGAATTGCCGCGCCGGCCGTTACGCCCGTATCGCTTGTCGAGGCGAAGGCCCATCTACGCGTCGATCATGAGGATGACGATGCTGTCATCACCGCCTTGATCGGTGCCGCAACCGACCATCTGGATGGCCGGACCGGCATTCTCGGGCGGGCGCTTGTTGACCAGACGTGGCGACAGGATTTCAACGGGTTCCGCGGATGTCTGCGCCTTCCGCTTGCGCCTGTCGCTGCTGATGGTGTGGAGAGTGTGAAATATTTCGACGCCAACAACGTCGAGCAGACGCTTGCCGCGACAACATACCATTTACTGGTCGACGCGCTCGGCCCATTCGTCTCGCTCAAAGCCGGGCAATCCTGGCCGTCGACCTTTGCGCGCCTCGATGCCGTGTCGATCGAGTTCGTTGCCGGGTACGGAGACGACGCCAAGGTGCCGGATGCGCTTAGGGTCGCGATCCTGATGCATGTCGCTCATATCTACAACAACCCCGAAGCGGTGGTTGTTGGCGGGGCTGCGACTTCGCTACCGCTGGGTCATGGCGCGTTGATTGCGCCCTATCGCCGGATCTCGGTCTGATGTGGGTCCGCTTCACCGACGTGTTCCGGTGGTCGCCGCCGGAGATGAACAACACCTGGTCGCAGGTTTTCCAGCCTTCGATCCAGAATGTCACTTCGCCCTGCGGCAATGCTGCCATAGCGGCAGGCAAAGCGGTGAAGGCGAAACGGCCAGCGAAAGGTGAGAAATGCGCGGCGCTGGGCAACTGAGAAATCGCGTCCATTGCCAGATGAAGGGGCCGGCGACCGACGAATTCAACAATCCGGTTCCCGGTGGCGCGGTCTGGGCGACACAGTTTTCTGTCCGGGCCGGCTTTCGTCCGCGCAATGGCGGAGAGGCCGTCATGGCAGGGCGGTTGCAAGGCATCCAGCCGTACATCGTGACGGTGAGGCAAAGCAGCCAGACCCGGCAGATTACATCTGCCTGGCGCCTCGTCGATGCGCATGACGCCTGCCGCATTTTCAGTGTGAAGTCGCTGGCCGATCCCGACGACAAGGGCGCCTGGCTGGAACTGCTGGTCGAGCAAGGGACGGCGAGCTGATGGCGGTCCAGGCGAAGTTCGTCGGTCGCGAGGCTCTGGCTCGCCGCCTTCGTCAATTGGTGCCTGATGCTGAGAAGCAAGCAGCTGCAGCGCAGCTCGAGGCGGCTACGGAGCTTGCCGCTGCAATCGAGTTGCGGGCTCCGCTCGGCGAAACCGGCGACTATCGCGCTAGCATCGAGGGCGGGCGTTTAGCCGACAAATCGCAGAAGGCCGTGCTTGGGTCGACCACGAAAGATCCGAATGCAACGGGCGTCTTCGCCGATTATGTCTGGCGGTTTTTGGAGTTCGGCACGGTCAAGATGGCAGCGCAGCCGCATATCTTCCCGACATACCGCGCCATGAAAAAGCGCATACGCCGCAAGGTGTCGAACGCGATCAACAAGGCAGTCCGCAAGGCGAAATCCTAATGGCGTCACCTCAACGCGAACTGGTCGGGCTGGCCGTGGCCAAGCTTCGTGCGACCACAGCCGTCACCGCACTCGTTGGGGCGCGCATCAACTTTCGACGTCCGGAAACAGAAGAGTTTCCGCAGATTGCTGGTTTCGACACGGTCGGTCTGCGCGCCGACGCGACCTGCATCAGTGGCTCGGACATCATGCTAAGCATCCATGTGTGGACGCGCGACGGCATCGATCCGCTTCAGGACGCCCGCGCAATCGCCCATGAGATCGAGCTGGCGCTTCACGATGCACCGCTCGCCCTGCCAACAAACCACCTGGTGACACTCGATCACCGCGGCGATCGCGTTTTCTACGACGTGGACGGCCTGACCGGTCATGGCGTCGTGGAATTTCGCGCGACCACTCAGCAATCCCCCTGACCGGCGCAATAGCCGGATTTCTCTCAACCACTGGAAGGAAGTGACCATGCCTCAGCACAAGGGACGCATGCTGCTGATCAAAATTGGCAACGCCGGTATGCCTACCGAGACGTTTGCCAATCTTTGCGGCCTCAAGACGCGTAGTTTCAACCTGTCGGCCAATGAAATCGACACAACCACGCCCGACTGCACCAATCCTGGCGGACCAGTTCAAAAGACGTCGGAGCCCGGCATCGTCAACCGCACCTTCTCCGGTTCCGGTGCCTTCGTCAGCGGCGGCCCCCAGGCCATTCTCATGGCCCATGTGCGCAATGGCACGGTCTTTAACGCTCAGGTCGTCGTGCCGGGCGAAGGCGAATACGAGGGCTCCTGGATGGTTTCGGACTTCGAATTCACCGGCGAAATGGAAGGCAACATGGCGTTCTCCGCCACCTTCTCTGCTGCTGGACCGCTGACCTTCGCGGCGGAGACTCCGTAACATGCTTCCGGTCAATGGTGCGCGCGGCGAGGTCGCGCTGAAGATTGGTGACGTCGATCTGGTGATTGCAGCCGAGATTGGTCGATTGGCGGCGGTCTCGACTGCGCTCGATTGCAAGTCCTTCAGCGATTTGTATCAGCGCCTGCTCGGTGTCGAGGTCGCAGCGACCATATCGGGCGTTGAACACATGACTGTCCGCGGCGATGTCGCAGCGGCCCTTCGGGAATTGAAGCTGCGTCATTTCCCTGCCTGCAAAACCGCGTTCGCCACCGCGCTCCAGCATCACCTCGGCGATGACGCGGGAAAAGCCGGAGCCGCCGGCGAGGCGGCGGCAAAGCGTCGGAAGGCGCGCTAGACGTTCTGCCCTGGCGGGATTGGCTCCGCACGGCGCTTGGGCCGTTGCAGTGGCGTCCCACTGACTTCTGGGCAGCGACAATCGGTGAATTCTTCGACGCAATCGAGGTGTTCAACGAGATGCATGGCGGTCCTGCGCAGCCTGAGACGCCGACCGAAGACGAATTGGCTGAGCTGCTGGAGAAGTATGGCTAATGGCTGAAGACCTTGAACAGCTCGTCCTGGCTATCTCGGCTGACACGCGCCAGATCCAGCGCGCATTGAAGAAGTTGGAAGGCGACACAGGCAACAGCACCAAGAAGATCGAACGCCAGTTCGATGGGTTGAGCAAGCGCATCAACGGGGCGTTCGTAGGAATCGGTCGCGCCGCCAAGGGTTTGCTGGCCGGCGTTGCGGCCGCTTTCACGCTGCGCGAGGCGCAAGGTCTGATCGACGCTTCGACGCGGATCCAGAACGCACTCAAAGTCGCGGGCCTCGAAGGCGCAGAACTGACCCGTGTCTATGATCGGTTGTTCGACAGCGCCCAGCGGAATGCCGCGCCGCTCGAAAGTCTGGTGACGCTTTATGGGCGGGCGGCAATCGTTCAAAAGGAACTCGGCGTTTCGACCGAAGAGCTACTCGGTTTCACTGACAACGTTGCGCTGGCGCTGCGTGTGGCCGGGACCGATGCGCAGTCCGCCTCTGGCGCATTGTTGCAGCTCTCGCAGGCTCTTGGATCTGGCACGGTCCGGGCGGAAGAGTTCAACAGTATCCTTGAGGGGGCGTTGCCTATTGCTCAGGCGGCGGCTGCTGGTCTCGAGGAAGCGGGCGGCTCGGTCTCCAAGCTTCGACAGCTGATCGTCGACGGGGAAGTATCGTCCGAGGCGTTCTTCCGAGCCTTCGAGGCCGGCAGCGCCATGCTCAAGGATAAAGTCGCGGGCGCGGTCCTTACCACTGACCAGGCGACCACCAAGCTTTGGAACGCACTCACTAAAGCGGCCGGAGAGTTCAACACGGCCACCGGTGCCAGCGAAAACTTCGCAGGTGGTCTGGGCAAGGTCGCTGAAGCGATCGCGTCATTCGACATGTCCGGCTTCATCGGTGAGATACAGCGCGGCGGTGACGCCCTGGAGAAGTTTCTGAACAGGGTTGGAAA
>NZ_JBFUKO010000255.1:0-7475 GCF_056400805.1 Aminobacter sp. P4_H6_2 | reverse complement strand
CGCTTCGCGATAAGGGCAACGCGCCCTCCGTCCACCTCCACCCCGACGTAGTCATCGGCAAGCGCGACCAAATCTTCACCGGCATGATCGCAGGCGCGGTCGTGCTACTGGTCACCGCAGCCGCACTGACCGGTCAGATCAGCCTAACCAGCCCCCAGGGCCTCGCACAGGCCATGGGGATGGTCATCATAACCGTGGCCTGCGCCTTCTTCCTGAACATATACTTTGCCGGCGACCTGACCGGCCCGGAGAAGAGGCGAATGATTGCCCTTGCACTCCTCTTCGTCGCCGCGGCGCTCTTTTGGTCGGGTTTCGAGCAGGCGGGTTCATCGCTCAACCTGTTTGCCAACGACCTCACCCAGCGCGAACTCGGCAGTTTCATCGTGCCCACCTCGTGGTTCCAAAACCTCAACGCCCTGTTCATCATCTTGCTGACCCCGGCCTTCGCCGCGTTCTGGATCTATGCTGAGAACCGCTGGACCATCCCCGTCTTTGTGAAGTTCGGATTGGCGCTAATCGCGATGGGATTAGGCTATTTGATCCTCGTGCCAGCCGCGCTTACCGCAGCTACCGGTGTGAAAGTTTCCGCGCTCTTCTTGGTCGGCACCTATCTTCTTCACACTGTGGGCGAACTGATGCTGAGCCCGGTAGGCCTGTCTACCTTCTCGCGCCTCGCGCCCGAGCGCTTCACCAGCCAAATGATGGGTTTCTGGTTTGTCGCCTCTTCGCTCGGAAACCTGATGGCCGGACTGCTCGCATCTGGCATGGACACTGAGAACGCGGCTGGCCTACCGGAAGCCTTCATGCGTATCTTCCTGACAAGCGCCGCTTTCGGGGTCGTGCTTATCCTCCTTGCTCGCCCGCTTACTCGCTGGGCTCTTGGTGGTAGCGAGCGGCTTGAAGAGGCTCGTGAGGCTCAATAACTCGGCCGGTCTGTTTTCATCGGCCAGTTGGCAACGAATATCGCAGACAGCGCCGCAGTAGCGGGGTCAGCTGACAGTCTCCATCGCTTGGTGGAGTTCGACATGTCCGAAACGAGTGCCATGCTGGTTTACCCGTATGGCCGCCACGCGGCGCACGCCGACCGAAACGGCGCCGAGAATGAGCGGTCCGGTTTCAGCAGAGTTTTACCGCAAGTTGCCATTGTGCAACCGACCTCATCTCGGTCCTTCCGCTTCTCACAGTCGCTGCCCAGCGACCGAATATCGGCGTGAGTTGGCAAGGGGCTAGCTACTCCAAGATGCGAGCATGACACTCGCATTTCCAGTACCATGCAACGAAATCTCGATTTAGGAATTGTTCCAACTCTGGCTATCACGGCGGGAGTTGGGAGGGAAAATGCCATGGCAGTTGCAATCAGCAGGGATCTGCAGGTTCAGGAGCAGGACCTGGCCGCGCTATCCGATGAAGTTGCGAAACGGGGAAACTCGCCCTGCGATCAAGCAAGCAAGGAAGCGAGCAATCGCATCAGGCGCTTTCGGGCGGATTTGGAAAAGATGGCGTCAGCGCTGGGCGTTGAAAGCCGCAACCGACTTGCCGGCATTTTCCAGCACGCTAGGTGTGAACAACGACAAGCGACACATGCGCGGACACAAATGAGAGCCAGCCATCTGCTATGGGTCCTGTTTGCGCTGGCAGCGACGGGATGTGTGTCGGAAGACCTGCCCCCTCAGCCAGGCTACGTGTCGAACGGCCATAGTGGCGTGGCCTCTGTTGCTCCGTCCGTGACAGGTAGAGGCCGCGGAGCAATGGCGACGAATTCATCCGGATACTTCGTCGAATTCCGTTCCCGCTATGCACTAAGCTACGGCCATACCTACGTTGCTTTCGGGCGCCTCAATGAGGCAGGGCGGGCCGCCAATCTCGAAATTGCGGGCCTTCACCCGGCGTCCAACAGCGAAGTTCCTTACGTCCTTGGTCATTTTGTGCCGGTGCCCGCCGAAACCGGAGCGAGCGATGGCGACTTGGAAGAACAATACAGGTCAGCGAGTTGGCGGGTGATGCTAAACCAGGCCGAGTATAACAACGTCGTTGCGCACATACGCAAGCTTCAGGATACCACGCGGCTCTGGCAGGCTTCGGTTTACAATTGCAACGCCTTTACCGGCGATATCGCCCGCTCCATGGGATACAAGGTTCCCTCGAAATACCTGCGGCCTCAGCAGTTCGTAACCGAGCTTCGGGAGATGAATACGGGTCCAGGCGGTCGCCCCTAAGGGCATCCTCCGTACCGCGTCGGTCATTCCGGTCTGCACTGGAGGATGTCCGCTCAAGCGCAAAGCCGACGTATCCGCCACAATGAGGAAGCAATTTCCTCATTGTGGTCCGCCTAGAATTTGGCATTCAAGCCTATTCTTCCCGTCAGGGTATAGCTGTCTCCGAAATTGTTCAGACTGGTGTCGATCGTGGCCTCGCCATAAAGGGCATATTTCTCATTGCCCAAGGTGCCCCCAAGACCGAGGCGACCCCACAACGCGTCCTGTTCGCTGGTGTGCTTGACAGCGGAAAGCCTGACATCCGAGTTCGACTGTAAGTCGTAGTAGAGGTTTGCGATGCCGTAGGCATAGAGACGGCTTGTCTGGCGAGACGCTCCCTGAGATTATGCGTATCCGCCAGCGAAACCGCGCCGCTGAAGAGGCCGGTGAAGTCGTCACGATCGATAGCCGAATAGGTCAGCTGTGCCTGCGGGGTAACCGACCAATTGGCGCCGAGCGCAATCTGTTAGGCGCCTCCAGCATCGCTACCCCCTGGACAGCATTGCTCGGTCTCGAAGGTGCCTGACGCGATTGCTCAGCTCGGTTTGGTGCTGCATCGCCTAGCTTTGCATACCATCCCAATCTTGGGCGCCGTGTCCATTTCTTTTCTGCTGGGCTGTACTCGATGAAGAGCCCAGTGGACTACTATTCTGGACGCAACAGGTTTGATCAGATTCGACGCACATGGCAAACCATCTGCGGAGATCCTCTTACAAGGAACCATATCTATGGCGAATGGAAATGGAAAACGGCTCGATCGTCGGGACTTCATAATTGCGTCGGCCACCACCATCGGTGCGGCTGCCGCGCTGGTGGCGGGACCGACGCAGGTACGAGCGGCTTCGGTACCAGCAAATGCGGCGCCGACTGGAACCCAAGGGACCTCCTACACAGGTGACGTCATCGACGGAAAGAAGGTCATCACTTCGCTCGACGTGAACGACCTGGAAGCCGGGCAGAAGCATCGCCTGTATTTTCAGGGTGTGGAGACACCCACAGGGCAGCACTGGTACGTGTCGGTGACTGTGGCAAAGGGGGCCAAGCCGGGCAAGCGTGTCGTCCTGACAAGCGGCGTGCATGGTGACGAGATGAGTTCCATACACACTGTCCAGACCGTGGTGAACCAGCTCGATCCGACGAAGATGTCCGGCACGGTGACGGCAGTCACCGACATATCCCGCCCCGCTCTGGAAAGCATGCAACGCCGGTGGCCGAACCAGGGCAGAGGCATCGATCTGATCGACATGAATCGGGAATGGCCCGGAAATGAGAACGGCCTCACTGCAGCTAGCCGCCATGCAGGGCTGCTGTTCAACAGGCTACTGCGACCGAACGCCGAAGCAGCGATCGATTTCCACACTGGGACGACCGGGTTCGAAGTCACCGCATTCAACATCGGCGAGATAGACAGGCCCGAGGTCAAGGCGATGTTGGATCTCTATCCTGTCGGCCAGATTCTCAACATGCCGAAATCCGCCTATCCCACGGTCTTGCACAATGCGTTCATAGACGCGGGAATCCCGGCAATTGCACCGGAGATCGGCGCTGCCCGCGTACTGGATCGTGAGATGATCGCGCTGTTCGTGGAAGGGACGATGAACGTCCTCAAGCATTACGGGATCGTTGCCGGACCGATAGGCCGCACTGCCAAGGACATGGCTGTCTTTGTCGGCAATAGCGGGTTCCCGGTTCTAGCCACTGCCGGTGGGATCGTCGAGCATCTCGTCAAACTCAATGACAAAGTTGTGCCCGGACAAAAAGTGGCCATCCAGCGCAACAGCTTCGGCGAAGTGGTAGCGGAGTATACAGCCGAAGTGGCTGGAGAGATTTCGGGACAGCGCAGCGATGCAATGTCCGAGCCCGGCAACCCTCTCGTATTCATTCTGTTCAACAAGTCGCAGCAAGACGGTGTTGAAATTTACCCCGAATAGATCATCTACGCGAGCGACCGCTCAGGAGTATCTACGAGCATCGCGACTTAGCCCTCGACACGACCTGGTTTGAGCAACATCCTCGCGTGCGAAATTGCCCTTGAAGGATGCTCCGAACAACGCATCAACGTGCAATCGGGCCACTGGCGTGAGATCGAAGTTGRCGAGATCCACGGGGCCGCGATGCTTCACCCCAACGGCCTCGGCCAACACAGGCCACCAAGGCCAGGAGCAACACCAGTATGGCTCGCAAATCGGGCCCGGCGGAATTGACGGACGAGATCTAGGACTTCGCGCGGTTTGAGGAATTTTTCCTCCGACTTCTTTCGTGCGGGCACTTCGCCTACGCTAGTGGGCCAGCTTGGAGGACTATCATGTGGAGAGAACTATCGATCGCAGCAATCAGCGTCCTGACGCTTGCAAGCATCGAGCTTCCCGCATCAGGCGCGGCGATCGGTGCAGGCAACCCGTATCCCGTCAGTGACTACAGGTGCGAGGACGGCACACGCTTGGCAGTGCGCCTCCTCGGTGACCACGCCTCGGTATCCATCAACGGAGCGACCGCTATCGATTTGCCCGCCATGGGACCAGACGGAACAACCTACTCGAATGGTCAGCAGACGATGACCATAGTACAGGGACACCTRTCGTGGGGGGTGGGCAGAGCAGTGCCATCTGCTTGCATCGGCGGCTGAGTGACTAGTCTTTCCTGAACATGGCGGTACGCCCTCTACGGGAGCGTTCCGCATCTTAGGAAGTGGAGACGACATTCTCAGCAATTCGGCCGGACCGAGAACATCAACCAGCCGCGCAACATCAATCCTGGCCCCGTAGACGCGGCGCCACAACGAAGCGCATCGTCCGCATCCCTCTTCACCTCGCCGAAAGAAAAAGGACGAATGAAGTCTGCCTCAACTGGCCCGTTCCTCCTTGGCAACGCTTGATTTTGTTAAGATCAAATATTTCCACAACAATCCCCCGATAACCATCGCAGATGCTGGAAGAGCAAGTCTGTAACGCGTTCGGCGGAGCGAGGCTTAAGTCTCCGGCCGGAAGGTACAGTCATGTCAACAATGGCAAGACAGCGTGTGGCGAGGGAGCGCAAAATGATACGCTTTTGGCTGAGAGATATCTCCGAAGTCCTTCACGATGTCATCAGGCTGTTGATGCTGATGCGGGCGCCTTGCGGCCGGGACAAGCGTCAAAAGGGCCGGCCGCCGCTCGATTTCGACGGGCGATGACCGGACGCGATCCGTCCCTGAAGCCAAAGCCAATCTCCCGATCCGGAGACTCTCGCATGCATATGGCAAACTCAGCCCTCGCCGTCGGAGTACGCTCACGCCCGACCGCCTTGAGCATGTTTTCAGCCGGTCGGAAATTTTCGGCTCGAAAAAGGGGCGCCTTCTGCGGCTCACTTGCTGTCGCAATCGTGGCCTTGCACTCGGTAGCGTTTTCGCCCGACGCGGCATTTGCCATCGAGGGCGACGCGGTGGACACGGCGATTGTCTTCGCCGTAGACAGGTCCTCTTCTATCGGCCCTGATACGGCTCAGCTGCAGCTCAACGGTCATGTCGAGGCGCTACGATCCGCCGAGGTCGCCAATGCCATTACAGGCGGTCCGATCGGATGCGTCGCGATCTCCTATGTCGAATGGTCGAGCGTTGGGAAGCTGGCCGTCATCCTTCCCTGGACGAGACTATGCGGCGCCGAAGATGCCAGCAATGCGGCGGGCCTCATCCTTGAACGTGGAAGCGACGGCACCGAGCCAAGGGGGCGCGGCAAAACCTCGCTTTCATTCGCCATCGACGCTGGCAGATTGCTGCTCGACAGTTATCCCGGCCATGCGGGGCGCAAGGTCATCGACGTTTCCACGAACGGCACCAACAATGACGGGCTACCGCTCAACGACAGCCGGGCGCGAGCATTCGAAGTCGGCTACATAGTCAACGGCATTGCGGTCTCGCGGGACGACCCCGGAATAACCGATGACCTGCCGGGATATCTGGAAAACAACGTTATCACGGGGGCGGGAGCCTTTGTGATCGCGCCGAGCAAGCCGGAAGAATATGCAATGGCGCTTCGGCGCAAGCTTGTTCTGGAGATCGTCGGCACCACGGCCGCGCAATATGCCAGCAACATCACGCGACAAACGCCACGATGAGGTGCCCCGCTCGGCCATCCACTTCCACATCTATGGAGGAGCAGTTGCCCTATTTCGCTATTTTACTACATGCGACCATGCGGTGCTCTCGTGACTCATGGTAGCGCTCGTCAGCGGATCGAGAGCCGCATGCGAGATCCCGGCATGCTCTACAATTTGGGCAATTCACTGGGCTTCATCGTCGGGCTCGGCGTCGCACTCGCAGCGGATGTTTCCCGCGATGACGGGGCCAGCGTGTGGAGCCGCGGCATTGTCCATGTTGTAGGCAGTCCGGCGGCTGCTGCGTTAACTGGCGCCGCGCTCGTGTTTTTCTGGGGCGGCCTCCTCTACACCAGGGCCTGGTCAAACGGCGCGCCACCCGATCCCAAGCTCAATCGACAAGGCGATGTGCTTTCTGGCATCGGCGCAATCCTTCTCGGGATCGGATTGGTCATCATGGGCAATCCCTGGCTTGCCGCTTCGGCCGGTTTACTGCACGCAGCGGGAAAATTCGGCAGTGCCTTGGGTGGCATGCGCGTTGCCGATTTCTGCAAGGATCTGGTCCTGGTAAGCCGTGTACCAGCGGTCCTTGTGGGCGGGGCTGCGCTCTGGCGGGAGCTTGCGCTGCTGGAAAACTTGCAGGAACTGCTGTTGTCTCTGAGCTTCATGACTTGTTGCCTGATATGGGCCGCGGCCGATTGGATGCTGCTGTCRCCAGACGGGTGGGTCAAGCCGGTAGTAGTACGTCTTGCCAAAAGAGAACCGGGAGCTTGATCGAGAATGAAAAAGACCTCGATAGCTAGAAAAAACCGCAATGGCCGGCGTGGCCGGACATCTTTTGAGTTGAGCTTGGAACTTTCAGAAACGAAGCCAGCATCTGATTACACCTCTGATTACAATGGAATCCAACCAAGTTGCATCATACCCGGTATTGCGAAGTAGTTGCAGCATACGGCGGATATGACGAGCTCGCTATGCTAAGTGATTTGTCCCGAAACTCTGCATGGAACATGCTGAGCACATTGGAGCACCCCGTCCAAGAGACGTCATTTTTGGTAAATGAGGCACACCTCATTTTTCTCGATTCCACAATTGCTTTGCTGTAGACATCCACTAGGCAACTCTTGCTTGGTGCCATCAAAATGGTGG
>NZ_JBFUKO010000254.1:0-7489 GCF_056400805.1 Aminobacter sp. P4_H6_2 | reverse complement strand
GTCTGGAACTGTCCGATCCTGTCACCGGCGAACTGCTGCCAACCAAGAAGATGCGCGGCACCAAGAAGGGCGGCTTGATCCCGCTTGCCGGCGATCTGTCAGCGCGACGCTGGGTCGGTGGCGAGGGCATCGAGAACGGCCTCGCCTTCGGTCGGTGGGAAGGCTTTCGCGCCGATACCTTCTATTTCGCCGCCGGCGACCTCGGCAATCTCAGCGGACCAGCCGAGGCCTCATCGCGCTTCGCACATCCGTCCCTAACCAAGCCCGATCGCAACCTGGTTGAGCGCCCRGTGATGATTGCCGGTCCCGTCCCCAAGCTCGACCAAGACACCGACGACGCCATGTTCGTGCTCGACCATGTCGACGAGCTGGTGCTGCTCGCCGATGGCGATTCCGAACGCGTCATGACCGCCTCGGCCATGGCCCGCGCCCGCGCGCGGCATGCCCGGCCGGGCCGCCTGATCCCGATCATCTGGCCGCGCAACGGCCACGACTTTGCAAGCATGGCCGTCTCGGCCGAGGCGGAGGCATCTTGACCAAGAAAAAGACCACGATGCCGGAAGCTGTCGTCGCCCTTCTGGATGAGGCGACACGTCAGGCACACGCGGCCGGAATTCCCCGTACCCCTGCCAATGACGATCCGCTGCCTGCAGACCAGATTGAAGACTGCGAACCCGGCACTGCACCCAAGCGCGGCAGCAAGATAGACATGGATGTGGTCAAGGCTTGTGCTGGCCTCGATCATTCGGACACCGACAATGCCGAGCGGCTGCTTGCCCATTTCGGTGAGGATCTGCTTGTGCTGGCGCAGTCGAAGGCAAAGAAGGCTGCCTTTGCTGTTTGGGACGGCACGCATTGGGACATTGATACCGGTGATCCCCGATCGCTGGCGGTGGCGCAGAACCTCGGCGGTCGCATAGCGCTGGAAGTCCAGTACATAGATTCAACGCCGGCGGAGCAGGCAGCGATCGACAAGGGCCGCACCGCGCTGCAGGTGGAGGAAGAAGGGCGGACACCAGCGCAGAGAAAGCTTGCCAAGGCGGCAGAGCTTGCCATGGCCAATCTGGGTAAGCGTCACAAACGTCGCATGGATCATGCTGTCTCGTCTAAGAACAAGGGGCGGCTCGAGGCGATGTTGGTCTGCGCCGCTCCCCATATCCAACGCGGACCGGACGAGTTCAATGCCGATCCTCTGAAGGTCGCCGTGCGCGGCCACACCCTGGTCTTCCGCAAGATCAGCAAGCAGGTGCGCAATCCGGCGTTCGACGATCCCGACGACATCCGCGAGGATATCGAGGAGTTCATAACGGTTCGCGACGCCTCGCTGACCGCAGTGAAAGGCCATAGGCGACAGGATCTGATCACGCAGGTCGTGCCGGTCGATTACGATCCGAAGGCCAAGTGCGAGAAATGGACGGCCTTCATGGAGCGGATGCTACCCCTCGCCGACGTGCGCCGCATGGTGCAGGTCGCCTCCGGCCTCGGGTTGATCGGCCTGACGGTGCAGAAACTGTTCTTCCACTATGGCTTCGGCGCCAACGGCAAATCCGTCTATATGGAGACGCTGTGCCGCCTGCTTGGCGAAGCGGCCGTCACCCTGCCGTCAGAATCGTTCACCGGTGAAGGCAAGGCTGGCGGCGCCGCCAACCCCGACATGGCCCGGCTCTATGGCCGGCGTTTCTTGCGCGTCAAGGAACTGCCCGAAGGCGAGGACCTGCGCGAGAACCTGGTCAAGGACCTCACTGGTGGTGAGGACTTCACTGTCCGCGACCTGTTTCAGGGCTATTTCGACTTCAAGCCGATCTTCACCGGCCACATGTCCGGCAACGGCTATCCAAAGATCAGCGGTACCGACAACGGCATCTGGCGACGCATGGCCGTGGTGCACTGGCCTGTGACGCTTGCAGAAAGCGAGCAGCGCGAGTTCGAGGAGGTCGTTTCGGAGTTCGCGCCTGAATATTCCGGCATCCTCAACTGGCTGATCGAAGGGGTGATGATCTTCCTGCGCGAAGGCCTTGTCGTACCGGAGGCTGTAAGGCTGAAGACGCAGGAATATCGCGACGAGATGGACAGGACATCGGCCTTTTGCGCGCGATGCGTGGTGGCCGATGCGAATGGCGAGGTGACCGCAAAGGCCTTCTACCAAGCCTATGTCGACTTCACCATCGACCAGGGCGGAAAACCGATATCGCTGACCGCCTTCGGGCTGATCATGAAGCGAAAATACCATCGCGTTGACGGCCGCATCGTCATCTACCGCGGCGTCGCGCTCGTCGATGTTCCAGCCTCCAAACAGGCATCCGGACACGATGATTTCGAGGCGCATATGCGATGAGACGCCGCCTGCCCCGCAACCCCTTTCCGCCGTGCCGTCTTTGCCTGAAAACCGGCAACGTATTGATTTTATTGCCTCTTTCGCTTTTCGACAGTTGCGACACTGTGCGACACTCTGCGATAGTTCCTGCGGCGGAAATAGCGCAACGAAATCAATAAGTTGCGATAGTTCGCACCAGTTTTGGCGCCCTATAGGTGTGAAGAAGGGGAGCGGGGAGGAAAATTCCTCTGCGTATAGGACTCAAGAACTGTCGCAACTCCTGCAACAACTATTCATCGAATTGAAATCATTAAACAAATTCTATCTTAGAACTATCGCTAAACTCCCGCAAAACTATCGCAAACTATCGCTAGGAAGGAAAAGACGATGAAGACCGTGACCATTGACGAACTTTTGACCTGGGCTTTCGTGAATGAGCTGACCAAGGGCGGTGGGGTTGATGGTCTGGCCAATGCCAACTCGGCTTGGCGGATGCTCGAGGCATCATCTTGGGGCAAGATCACCAGCTTTGCCGAACTCGGCACGCTGATTGACCGCAGCGGCGACGGTTCGAATTACTGGCTCGAACAGGGCGAGCCGCATGAAGACGCGGTGACGCTTGGCCGTGCCGTTGCCGAACTCGCCCTTTGCGACGTGGTTGTGCCTGCTGGTTGGAACGCGCTGGCCGATTGGCCAGAGACCGACGGTTTGGCCGACCAGGCTGTGGCCCGTGCGGTCGAGCGCTTTAGCTTGCGCATGACAGCGCGACGCGGCACCCAGATCGTCAGCCTCGTCGTCGGCACGGCGATCCTTGGCCGAGAGCCGGATTTCTCAGCCGAGCCGTCAAAGGTTAGGATGGTCGAGCGCGGCGGCAAGCCAGCGTGGTTCATGCAGAAACGAGTGACGGACAGGCTTGGGCAGACCTACGATATTGAGGTCGATGGCTACAATGGCCGGTCGCAGCGCCCACACCGCGGTGCCTATCGCAAATATGAATTCTCTGTCGATCCGGTGAGCGACATCCTTGCCCGCCTCGATTACCAGATCTGGGTTGGTGCTTTGCGCATGCTTGAGCGCGAAGTGGCGCCTCAGATGATCGGCCATAGGATCGTCGGCTGCGATCGCTCGATGACGCCATGGCTTGAGCGCGATATGCTCGGCGTATCGGTGGTGCGGATGCCTGCAAAAACCCCGAGCAAAAAAACAGCTCCTGTCTGTTGACGCGCGGCAGAAACTTGACTTACACCTAAACACGGTAAATCAGATAACCGAACCCGCCCGGGCAACCGAGGCGGGTTTTTCGTTGGGAGGCCCGGCCATGTCGGACTTAGTTGTTCGCTGGCAGGAAATCTCAGGTGTCGCCCGATTCGACAACATGATCGGCGCGCTCGGCAAGGATGGGCGCAAGGTCATGCAACGCGGCCTTGCCCGTGCAGGCGACATGGCTCGCACCAAGGTTTACCGTACCTTGACGGTGCAGACTGGCCTCAAGCGAAAGGTTATCGTCAAGGCGATCAGGACCAGTCGGCCGAGTTACGACGATCTCAGATATGAGATGCGCGCAACTGGCGGCGATATCTCACTCAAGTTCTTTTCTCCCCGTGAGACGAGGGCCGGTGTATCTGCCGCGCCATTCGGTCAGCGGCGCATCTTTGCCGGCACCTTCATGAAAGGGGGCAAGTTCCCCAACCGTGTCGCAACGCGAAAGCTCGGCGGGCATGTATGGAAACGGATCGGCAAGGGGCGGGATATCGAAATGCAGGATAGTGGTGTCATCATCCCGCAGGAGATGGTGAGCGGTGAGACTGCATCGGCGTTCACCTCGACCATCGCTCGCATGCTGCCACAACGCATCGAACATGAGCTGGCGCGCTTGATGGTGTGAGGGGGGCCCCTCCCCGGTTTAGGGACCGTTTCCCGGCATCGAAGCCATGCGGGCAGAGAAGCGCCCGGATTATTGCCAGTCGCACCATGGAAAAAGTTGAGTTGTCAGGGTTGTCAGCGCCCTAACGGGAAGTTGTCAGAATGTCCGCCGATCAAAATGTGATGGCGACGCCGGCAGCGGTTGCTGCCCGCGACGGCGTCACCAAGCAGGCGGTGACGAAGCTCGTCCGCCAGTTGGTGGAAAAGCATGGCCTGCCCGTCGAGCGCGACAGTCGCGACCGCGTCGTCAGATTTTCGTTGGCTCACTTCGATCACTACCGCGGTCAGTTCGCTAGCTCCGAAAAGACCGCGGCCGTTCGGAAGGAAGAGCCTGCAGCGCCTGCCGATCCTGCCAAGTCGAGCACTTCACGCGACGAGGCTCTTAGGCAGGAAGCCTGGTTGAAAGTTGGGCGTGAGAAGATCCGCCGGCAGGAAGAAATAGGCCAGCTGATCCGCGCCGACCGTACGCGTGATGCGCTCACAGTCTGCGGGCGAGAGATCCAAAGCCTCATTGCCCGGCTGCAGAACAAGGCCGACGACATGGCGCTTGCCGTCTCGCGCGAAGGCGCCCACGGGCTTCGCGTGTTGCTGCGGCAGATCTCTTTCGATCTCAACACCGAGATCGCGGAGAAGCTTGCGGCTACCGTCGAGGCGGCTGCGCTTCACGACGAGCCGCTCGAGGACGACGAGCTGTGAGCGTTCATGTCGGCCCTTGCCATCCTGGAGCGCTGCGCCTCGTTGGTATTGCGCTGGCGGACGCCATCAGGCCGAAGCCGCCAATTCGATTTCGCGATTGGCTGCCGGAAAACATCGTGCTCGTCGACGGGCCGAAAAAGGGCGAATTCTGGTCCCTCGAGGATGCGCCCTATCTGGGCGAGATCGCGGACTGCCTGTCGATTGAGCATCCGTGCAACCTGGTAACGGTCAGGAAGTCCCAGCAGACGGGGGTCTCTATCCTCGGCCTGGGCTGGTCGCTGTACATCGCGGAGACCGCCCCGGACAATACGATCTACGGCCTGCCGTCCATCGACTTCCTGCAGGACATGAACAGTCAGAAGCTGCAGCCGCTCATCGACGCGTGGCAGGCCGCATCTGGAAAGCAGGTCATTTTCCCGGCCGTCAGTAGATCAGGCGCCGGCTCGACGATCTACGAGAAGCGCTTCGCCGGCGGCTCGCTGATGCTTGCCAACGCCAACGTCGCAACCGACCTGTCTGGCAAAACGACCCGTTACGGCGTTAAAGACGAAGTGTCGAAGTGGCAGACACACGTCAACGGCGACGACCCGGAGACGTTGTACTTCGGTCGCTTCACGGCTTTTCGCCGAACGAAGGCGTACAAGATATTTGAGCTGTCGACGCCCGAAATCGACACCGGAGACGAGCTCGGCGAACTGCCAGGTCACTGCCGCATCGACCGATCCTTCAAGCGTTCGGACCAACGCTTCTGGAACATCCGCTGCGTCGAATGCGGTCGAGAGTTCAAGCAATCATTCGAGGGCTTTCACCTCGACCGCCTGCACCCGCACAAGAGTTTCTATGCCTGTGTCTGCGGTCACTGGATATCGGAGACCGAGCGCGTCATAGGCGTGCGGCAGGGTCGATACATCCCAACTGCATTCGGTCCTGATCGGCACCCCGGCTTTCATGTCGACGCGTTCGACTCGCTCATGATGAGCTATGAGGCGATCGCGGAAGACGTGATCGCCCATGCCAAGCCCGGTGGGCTCGGTGACAAAGGCATCTACAACCTGGTGCTCGGTCTGCCGGCAAAGGAAAAGGGCAACGCCCCTGAGTACGAACGGTTGATGGAGCGCCGGGAGAACATCGGCGAATTTGCCGTTCCGGCGCCAGGCTTGATCGTTGTTGCTGGCGCCGACGTCCAGCACAACGGCATCTGGTGTGTCGTCGTTGCCTTCGGAGAAGACAGGCAAAGCTGGGTTCTTGGCGTCCGCTTCTTCGAGGGCGCGACGGACAATCCGTCCGAAGGCGCGTGGGCGGAACTCGACGAGTTTTATCGCAAGCCGCTCAACGATGCATTCGGCAACCAGCGCAAGATCGAAGCGCTAGCGGTCGACGGTGGCGACGGTGGGCGCACCAACCAGGTGCTGGAATGGTGCCGCCGGCGCCCGGACTGCTTTGCGGTAAAAGGTGTCGGCGGGCGCGGCGTGCCGGCGATCAGTGTTCCAGCGAAGAAGTCCGTCACGAAGAGTGGCAAGCGCAAGCGTTTCGGTAGCGCCATGCTGTGGCCGGTCGGCACCTGGGGACTGAAGTCCGAGCTGTTTGCCAACCTTCACAAGCCGGGGCTGGCGGCAGGCGAAGCTGCGGATCCTGCGGGCTACGTGCACTTTGGCGCGTACCTCCCAAAGGAATACTTTCTGCAGCTGACGGCAGAGAGCTTCGTTACCGAAGTCGTGCGCGGCCGTTTCAGGGAAGAATGGCGCCGGTTGCGCCCTGACAATCACTGCCTCGACGCGCATGTCTATGCGATGGCGATGGCCGAGAAACTGGGGCTTTCGACCAACACCGCCGATATCTGGGCCGAACTGAGGCGTCGCCTCACGCCCCAGCAACAACCGGATCTGCTCGACCGCGCACGTCCTACCCCCTCTGCCGAGAAGACCGTGGCGGAACAGGCGAAGACAGCCAACGACGACGAGGCGCGAAGCCGCGCCCGCCGCGAAAAATGGAAGAACAGGAAATGACCAAAAAGCCGCGCATCAGGGTGCAGGCGCGATCCACGTCGCGTCCTGTCCAGGATGTCGCGCGTCCTGCCCCAAGCGCCGGGTATCTCAGGGACACTCGGTCTCGAGTGCTGTCGACCAGGCCGGCCATCCTGCGCGATCACCGGGATGAGGTTCGTGCCGTGTGGCGGAGAACTGCAGGCCTGGCTCTCGACCTGATCCAGAATTCCGGGCAGCTGCGCGGAGCCGCCGACCAAGTGGTCGTTGATACTGTCGGCGTCGAGCTGGTGCTCAACCCGCAACCCGACATTGCCCATCTCGGCTATTCGGACGCCGAAATCACCGCCCTGACGCGCAAGATCAAACAACGCTGGAAGCGGTACTCGTGGAACCCGCGCGAGTGCGACCTACGTGGCAAGTTCACGCTTCCACAGTCCGTCGACATCTCCCTGCGCTGGGACATGGCCTATGGCGAATCTCTGGCGCTGGTCAGCTACATGAGCCGCGCAGAGCGCAGACGATATGGCATCCGCACCGGCACCAAGCTTTGCATGGTCAATCCGACCAAGCT
>NZ_JBFUKO010000253.1:0-7489 GCF_056400805.1 Aminobacter sp. P4_H6_2 | reverse complement strand
GTGTCGACCAGTGTTCCATCGAGATCGAAAAGCAGGGCGTCGTAGTGAACAAGTTCATCCACAGACAGCAAGCAGCCGTGCGAAGGAGCTGTGGTGCCGACGATCTCTTCAGCTGAACGGAGGCGCAATTTATCAACCTCTTTGAGATAGATGCAAAGGTGGGTTCTGCGTCATTTCACTAGTCGCCAGTTCCTTATATTTGGATAATGGAACGAACATCTTGGCCGAACTTGTCACTCCGTCGCTGCGCGAGTTCGCGCAACGTTTTCTAGCAGTTCCGCAAGAGCACCGTGATCATGCAGAGGCAGCGAAAGTGCTGCTTCACGCGATCCTGGAACAGTCACTTGATGCCGGTTGGCCGCAGGGTGAGCAGCACGCATTTTTCCGCGCCGTGATCCTCGATGATGTAGCGTCAAATGCGCCGCCGCACTTCCTGCTGTGCTCAGCCGAGATGCATTCGGCCAATCTCAAGCAGACGCTACCCATCATTTCCCGCACGCTCGATCCCTTCCTCAGGGAACTCTGGTCGCAGAGCCCTCTATCCAAGAAAGCCGTCCTGCTTTTTATCCAACTGCGGCATTTTCTCGGGCCGTGGTTGGATCAGGCGGAGTTGTCTCGCGTCCATTTGGAGGCGCTGCCAGGATTTACACTTGCCGACATGGCATTGCCGTACAATTCCATGTTCGACCAAGTGAGTTTTGCTCGCAATATCGCTGATATCGACCGACTGACGACGGCGGACACCTCATCGTTCCCCTTGTTTCAGCTTTTGCTTTTCCAATGGATTACCGGCCAGGGTGTCGTTGGTCGCAAAAGAATCGACGACGCGCTGGCTGGCAAGGGTTCCGCTGAGGATGTAGCGGCCGCAAAGTCATTTGAAAAACGCAGCGTGAGGGAAGGTGCTGCAGCGCCAAGCACGCGCCTGAGATTAATGCAGGCTAAGCCCTATCAGGCTCTGCATGCAGGCAAGTCCATGCTGCGCGAACGTCTTGGGTTCAGCCTGCCCGGGCGACGCCAGCCGCGCGTTGCGGTGTGCATCTCGGGCCAGTTGCGCGGCTTCCGCAAGGCCTTCCCAAGCCTCAAACAGATTCTTCTGCCGGGAACCGAACACGAAATCTTCGTCGATACGTGGCACGATGTTGGCCGTTCGGGTGCCGAGCCGTTCCGCAACATCTTGCCTTTTGCCGGTGTGCATTTTGCCGACGCTTACCGCGACTATTGCACGCGCCTTGGCATTGAGGAGATGCGCGGCCGCTATCGATCGCTATTTGAGACGCTGGCCAGCACCGGCCTCGTCAGCACCAGCGAGCTGAGGTCCTTTTTCGCCACCGACAATGTGCGGGTTGAAGATGACAAGGCTGAACGTTTCTCATCGTTCTCCAACTCAGCCAAGATGCACTACAAGATCGCTGCCTGTGCCGCGCAGGTTCAGGCCAGCGGAAAGGAATTCGATCTCGTCCTTCGGATTCGGCCAGACAAGCCGGTGACGATGGTCGGCTTCGGCTGGCGCGACGTCCAGGCAGTCTGCCGCAACAGCGCCCTGCTGTTCGCCGACCAAGGTTTTGGCCATCAGTACGCGAGAATCCTGGTCGGCGACCAACTGGCTATCGGGTCGCCGCAGACCATGCGAACCTATGCCGACGTCTTCGAGAATTATCCGCGCTATGCCGAACAGGGCTTCCTGCAATGCGAGCCGGGCTTCCACGGTCATTCCAGCTTGGCACAGCATTGCTGGCTGAACGGCATTGGTGTTGAGCGGCTGGCGGCACGTTTTGGTCCGTTGGCAGAGACAGAGCCCCTGTCGACGAGAGAAATCATCGCCGCCATCGAACAGGATGCAACTGGCCGTATGGACGCGGTCGATGCCGCGCTCATCGAAGCCGCCAGACGCGATCGACTTTAAAGCGGCTTGTCAGGGATGTAGGCAGCCGCAGGGCTACGCCCTTTGGACTCCTTGTGTACAAATCCGTACCTAGCGAAAATGACAAAGACCTGGCTAGGAATCCGGCGACACTGCTATGTCCGACCATTCTCATCCGATCTGCTGCGGCGCCTGCAGCCGGTGCGCCGCGCTTGGGCAAAGAAGCTAGCTCATGCAGCTCTCGTTGGCAGGTTTGATAGTCTGCATCGGCGTCCTGATCGCCGGCCACTATGCCCGTAGCCTTCTGATCGTTGGCCTGATCGCATCACTCGCCTTCGGTTCGACAGCGCTTATGACGCTGACTGCGCTGGGCGGCTCATCGCCTCTGATCTACACATTCTTCGCAGCCCTTCTGCTGACGGCCGTGGCCGCCAAGACGAGCATTTGGCGGGACCTGGGTCTCGTGTTCGGCAGCATGCGCCCATTGTGGGTTCTTTTCTGCCTGATGGTCTACGCCGCCGTCGGATCGTGGCTGTTTCCACGCCTGTTTGCCGGGCAGACGAGTGTCTTTGTCCAGTCGAAGCTTCGTTCGGGGGTCGTGGAATCCGCGCTTGAGCCGGTTTCGGCCAACATTTCCCAAACCGGATATTTCGTTCTTGGGGGGCTCACCGCCATAGCCCTGGGTGTCCTGCTGCTGCGGGCGGATCGTCTGGAGCAGGTTCGCAGGGGCTTTTTTCTATGGTGCGGCCTGCACGCCGGCATGGGGCTGCTGGATTTCGTGGGCAAGTCCGCCGGCGCCGGTGACGTCTTGCAGCCGATCCGCACTGCTAGCTACGCGATGCTGACAAATGTCAGCGAAGGCGGTTTTTTGCGGATCGCCGGCGCGTACTCAGAGGCTTCCGCCTTCGGGACGGCTTCGCTTGCATGCCTGGCTTTCACCTATACCTATTGGCGCAAGACCGGATCATCGCTTGCCCAGTGGTTTTCAGTCGTCTTGTTTGCACTCGTCATTTTGTCGACGTCGTCGACGGCCTATGTCGGCCTGACGATACTCGTGGTTCCCGTGGCATTGTCCCTTGGTCGCTCCATGACCCAGGGGCGCCTGAATTCCGACGAGCTGCTGATCCTGGGAGCTCTTGTATCGATCATGTTCGTAGCCCTGGCGATAAGTCTCTACAATGAAGGTTTCTTCGACCCGTTCATCCAGCTCATCGACTCGATGGTCATCAACAAGAGTAACTCCTCATCCGGCCAGGAACGCGCCTATTGGAACATGAAGAGCCTCCAGGCCTTCACCGACACGAGTGGTCTGGGCATTGGCTTTGGTAGTTCGCGGGCTTCAAGCTGGGTGATCGCGGTGCTTTCCCAGCTGGGGGTCGTTGGAGCCTTGCTGATGGTGACCTTGCTCGCTGTCGTGGCACGGGGCATGGGCCATATGGCAGCCTGGGTAGATTCTGAGACGGACGCGATCGTGGCGAGCGTGCGCGCCAGTGCCATGGCCAGCATGGTTGCCGCTTCGCTGGTCAGCGGAAGTGCCGATCCCGGCATGCTGTTTTTCATCGCGCTTGCGGTCATTTCGGCCAGCAGGGCGCGCGCGCGGCGCAACATGGCGGCCGCCCGTCGGAGCCGCTCGGTTGTTGGCCCATCGGCGATTGCAGCTTGAAGGTTAGCGGTTCCGCCAAAGGGATGCGTCGCCGCCCCGCCAATTTTGCATATGATGTGAGGACGGGTTTTCCGGCACGGATCGCACTCGGGTTCGTATGCTGTACCACGTGGCTCATAAGGCGGCTTGGATATGAAGCTGTTCAACAGGTTTCCTCTGGCGGTCAGTGATCGGAACGCAGGACGTTTCGGGTACCTTCTGATGCTGCTCGACGACATCGGCGACGATATCGTGACGGAGCGAGCCAAGCTGAAAGACCATCATGAGAGGATCGCCGCAAATGCCGCGTTTGCGTTCGAGGCCATGGAAAACGAAACGCGCACTGCCGCCAAACTGTCGGTCAAGGTCGACACGCTGACGGCATCGCTCATTCTTTGTTCCCAGCGTTCCTCTTCCCTGGAGCGGCGGGCAGCCTTCATCGAAGGGATCAAGCAAAAGCTTGCGTTGCTGTTGCAGCGAAAAGACCGGCGCCGGCGGAACCCTGGTCTGGCTGACGGCGCGACTTAGCTGAAAGTCAGCAGCCAAGCGACAGCCGGGGCGTGCAGCCCATACGCCATTTGGCGGCGTTTACGTTTTACTGCACGAGGCTAAGCTTGATACGAACATATTGGGTCGCAAGACATGTCTGGCCTATCGAGACCTCCAAACGGACGCGGCATCGCCAAGCAGCCTGCCGGCATGCAGTTGCGGGACTTCTTCCATCAAACGAAAACAATCAACACTGCTAGGCAGGTTTCGCGATGGACAGCCGTCTAGCGCCGCGCTGGCAACCAGTGACCGAGCAGCAGGAGGCGGATGAACGCGAGTTCATCAGCTTTGCCGACATTACGGCCTTCCTGAAGCGATATACGCGCACTATTGCAGGGTCGGTCGCGATCACCTTGTCCTGCGCCTGGTTCTATGTCGTCACGACCGACCCGGTCTATACGGCGCAAACGCAAATTCTCATCGAGCCGAAAGTCCCACAGCTTCTGCAGCAGCAGCAGGCCGAAGTGAATCTCACGCTCGATACCGCGCAGGTCGAGAGCCAGATAGCGGTCATGCAATCGGAAAAGATTGCAAAGATGGTGATCACCAGCCTCGGGCTCGACAAGGATACGGCCTTCCGCACGCAAAGCCCGACGCTTGCTGAGCGCTTTGCCAAGCTGGGAAGAATGCTCGCCAAGAGCGTGGGACTTGGGAAGGCCGGTGACGGTGCTGGCAATGCCGGCCTGGCTAGTGGCGCCGGCGAATTCGAGCGCAACCGATATACGATGTGGGCGTTCACCGACGGGTTGGATATTCGCCGCGTCGGGGTGTCCTACGCGATCAATATTGCGTTCCAATCGCCCGATCCGGACATGGCCGCAAAGATCGCCAATGCGACTGCGGATGCCTTCGTGCGCGAACAACTTGAGACCAAGGCTTCATCCGCACGCGAAGGCGGTGCATGGCTCGAACTGCGATTGAATGAGTTGCGAGGTCAGATGAACCAGGCAACGAAGATCGCGCAGGAGTTTCGCGCGAAGCATGACTATGGCGTCGGTCAGCAGCAGAGTAGCGCAGCAGGTGGGGAAGCCAGCCAGGCAGGGGGGGGCGTCGGCAACGCGCCCACCCTCGAAGAGCTCGAGGTGACCGCCGACACGTATCGCAAGATGTATGAGAGCTTCCTGCAGGCGTTCACGAGCTCAGTAAGCCAGCAATCCTACCCCGTCGCCGATGCGCGCGTCATAACCGCCGCGACACGGCCCCTGGTGCCCAGCGCACCGCGAAAGAAACTGGTGCTTTCCTTTGGCGCACTCGCTGGACTTCTAGCGGGCATTGGATTGGCGTTCTTGAGAAACGCGCTTGATCGAACGGTCCGTTCCTCCAGGCAATTGCGAGAAGACTTTGGC
Organism: Aminobacter sp. P4_H6_2; assembly: GCF_056400805.1. Lineage (NCBI taxonomy): Bacteria > Pseudomonadati > Pseudomonadota > Alphaproteobacteria > Hyphomicrobiales > Phyllobacteriaceae > Aminobacter > Aminobacter sp. P4_H6_2. Next base: position 2,091 of record NZ_JBFUKO010000253.1, on the reverse strand, counting down.
CTCGAATGCATTGGCGAGATGCCGCCGCTGTCGGGGATGGGGGCTCGCGACACGCTGAACGAGGCTGCGATCTCGCCTCTTTCCGAATACAGCAACAGTCTCAGGCGCGCCAAAACGGCCATTGGCCTGGCGGATTCCGGCGTTTCGCTGCGTTGCATCGGCGTCGTTTCGGGCTTGCCTTCGGACGGCAAGAGCTCGTTTGCGAGCAATCTCGCGGCCCTTTACGCGATGTCGGGCGCGCGAACCCTGGTGGTCGATGCCGACATCTACCACTCGGTCTTGAGCGACGGGTTGGTGCCGACGTCGAAGGCGGCATTCGAGATCCTGCCGAGCAAGGTAGCCGATTCAAGGAACCTTCTTGCGCCCAGGAACATGGGTGCTTTGCTTGCGGAGATGAAGGCCTACGACATGATCATCGTCGACCTGCCGCCATTGACATGCGGCTCTGACCGCATGGCGGCGAGCCCGCTGTTCGACGGCGTGATCCTTGTTGCCGAGTGGGGCAGGACCCCGCTGGATCTGTTCAGCGAACTGGTGAAGACGATGCACGCCAGCAAGACCTCGATCATCGGAGCGGTGATCACAAATGTCCGCATCAGGTCAAACAAGACCTACAAAGGGCATTTTGGTCGCCGCGCTCGCTGAGGTCAGCGCCTTTTCCAATCATCTCGCAATCCCGCCCGAGCTGTAGCGTGCGCGAATCTCGCCATGGATTCGGTCATCTCCACTCCCGGAATCAGGTAGCGCAATGGCATTGGGTGCAGTGCATGGGTGCAGGCAGCTACTGCCTTAGGCTTAGGGTGTAGCCCCCCATCGATGCCGATACGACCTTTGCCTTTCTTGCTCGCCGATGCCCGAGGCTGTGATGGTAGGGCCACGATAGCAACAGTGCGATACGCCCATGACGATCAATGTCCCTGGCAAGCGAGCACCCCGTCGGCATTTCCGGCACCCACGGAAAACCCGGTCGCGCGCGTCGGCAAATGTGAGCCTCGATTATCAGCTTGTGGTCCCCAGTGATTGGGGCTGGGCGCCAGCCGCCATCTCTTCCGCTTTCGATCCGCCAGCTGGCGGTGCGGCAACCGCTCCAATAGAGGGCGAACAGTCCGCCAAAGTGGACGCAGGCGGCCCGCCGTCGACCCCGCTGGGTGGCCGGGCAAAAAGGCTGGAAGACTTGGTCATAGCCTTTTGCGCGCTGGCGCTGGCGTCTCCAGTGATGCTGATGGTCGCGCTGGTGATTAGGCTCACCACTGGCGGGCCTGCGCTTTATTCCCACACACGCGTCGGTTTCGGCGGCAAGCCTTTCCAGTGCTACAAGTTCCGCTCCATGGTCTGCAACTCGGACGAAGTTCTGCGTGACTATCTCGCGCGAGACCCCGATGCAGCCCGCCAGTGGGATGCAAACAGGAAGCTCAAATGCGACCCGCGCATCACCTTTCTCGGCAAGCTGCTGCGGAAGTCGAGCCTCGACGAACTTCCCCAACTGTTCAACATTCTGAGAGGCGAGATGAGCTGCGTCGGGCCTCGCCCAGTGGTAGCGGACGAGTTGTCCCGCTATGGAAGCTCCGTTGAGGACTATCTGGCGACCAGGCCGGGTCTCACAGGGCTGTGGCAGGTCAYGGGGCGGAGTAGCACCGACTATTCGAACCGCGTCGCGCTGGACAGCCATTACGTTCGCAACTGGTCCCTTCGGGCCGACGCCGTCATTCTGGTGCGCACGATCTTTGCGGTCATGCGTTTCGACGACGCGTCATAGGCGCGTTCAATTGCCGCCAGTGACGATCCGCCGCCACAGGCTGGCAAGCGTAAGTCCCACGAGGTAGGCGCATTGCAGGACGACGACTGGGAGCAATATCCGCTGGAGAATTGGCCCTTCGAGTAGAAGCCCTGTCGCCGTGGCGGTCAGGGCCGTTGCGGCAATCAGCGCAGGGGCGCGAAAGCTGAACCCCAGCAAGACGCCAAATGCGGCAACTGTGATGAGGCTCCAAAGCACGTCAGCTGTCTCCCTTTTGGGGCTTGGCGAATCATAGCGGTGCTGTCCGATATTGAAACACTCCACCGGCCAGACTGAACAGGGCTTTTGTAATTTTC
>NZ_JBFUKO010000252.1:0-7516 GCF_056400805.1 Aminobacter sp. P4_H6_2 | reverse complement strand
GTGCCGACAACGTCCTGCGGCTTTGCCGGGTTGATCACCTGACGCGACGCGCCATAGCCGGCGGCGCGGGTGATCGGCTTTGCCGTCCACCGGTCCGGGCCCTTGAATTCAGCCCTGGCCTTGTCGAGTGCGGCAAGCGTCACCGGGTCGGTGATATCCCAGCCCTTTGCGTTCTTGCGGCCGAGGCCGAAGATCGCGGCAGGTGCCGGAATCGACGGATTGGAGGCCGGCCCCTGCGTCTCCACCGTCTCGAGCGKGTCGCGGGCAATGGCTTCCGGTGCAACATCCTCGTCGGTCAACTGGTGCACGAAGGACGAATTGGCCCCGTTTTCGAGAAGGCGGCGAACCAGATAAGCGAGCAGATCGGAATGCGCGCCGACTGGTGCATAGATGCGGCAGCGCGTGCCTTCGGCCTTGCGAACCGTCTCATGCAGCGCTTCGCCCATGCCGTGCAGCCGCTGGAACTCGAACGAGGTGCGGTCCTTGGCCATCGACAGGATGGCCGCGACAGTGTGGGCATTGTGGGTAGCGAATTGCGGGTAGATGCGGTCGGTCATCGACAAAAGCTTGCGGGCGCAAGCCATGTAGGAGACGTCAGTGTTGGCCTTGCGTGTGAACACAGGATAGCCCGGCAGGCCGAGCGTCTGGGCGCGCTTGATCTCGGTGTCCCAATAGGCACCCTTGACCAGGCGCACCATGATGTTGCGGTCGAGCTTGTTGGCGACCGCATAGAGCCAATCGATCACGAATGCGGTGCGCGGGCCGTAAGCCTGGACAACCACACCAAAACCGTTCCAGCCAGCGAGCTGCGGGTCGGCCAGTACGCGCTCAATCACGTCGAGCGACAAATCGAGGCGATCCGCCTCTTCGGCATCGATGTTGAGGCCCATGCGGGCATGCTTGGCGGCCAGGCACAGCGACAGCAGACGCTCCGCCATCACCGGCAGCATCTCGTCCTTGTGCGAGACTTCGTAGCGCGGATGCAGCGCCGAAAGCTTGACCGAAATGCCATGGTTGTAGCGGATGTCGGGACCGTTGGTGCCGTTGTCGAGCGACGAAATCGCCTCGGCGTAGGCGCGGTGGTAGCGCAGCGCATCAGTTTCGGTGCGGGCGGCCTCGCCCAGCATGTCGAAGGAATAGAGATAGCCTTTCTGGATCATCGAGCGGCCGCGCTTGACGGCTTCAGTGATCGTGCGGCCAAGCACGAACTGCTCGCCCATTTCGCGCATCGCTGCAGCGACCGCCTTGCGGATGACCGGCTCGCCCAAGCGACGAACCATCGAGCGTAGTGTGCGCTYGATCGAGCCCTCGCCCTCGTCAAGCACGCGTCCGGTCAGCATCAGCGCCCAGGTCGAGGCATTGACGAAGATCGAGCTCGAACCGCCCGAATGCGACGACCAGTCGTGCGGAGCGATCTTGTCGCGGATCAGGTCGTCCATCGTCTCTGTGTCGGGTACGCGCAGCAGCGCCTCGGCCAGGCACATCAGCGCAACACCTTCCTTGGTCGAAAGACCGTAGGCCGAGAGGAAGACCTCCATCAGACGTGGGTCGGTCGAGCCGCGCACGGCGCGCACCAGATCGGCGGCGCGGGCGGAAATAGCCTTGCGATCTTCGACGGAAAGAGCGGCTGTCGCCGACAGCCTCTTCAAGGCTTCAGCTTCATCCGGGAGGTAGTTGGCGCGGATTTCCTGGCGGATCGGGTCAAGCGCTGGCATGGCGTTCCTGTCGAGCAAATTGAGGCTGCGCCCGGCGGGAAACTCGCTGCCGAGCCTTTGTCCAAAACTAGCACATCGCCTCAAATCTGGTCGGTCCAAAGAATTCGACTTTCCAGTCCTAATCGTCTACGATTGACGCTCCTAAATCGCCAATTGAGCTGCCATTTTCATGCCAGAAGACCAACTGGACCGCATCGACCGCAACATCATGTTCGCCCTTTCACGCGACGGACGCCTGTCGATGGCCGAGCTTGCCACAAAAGTCGGACTTTCCAAGACCCCGGTGCAGGCGCGCGTCAAACGACTGGAAAAGGATGGCTACATCAGGGGCTACCAGGCCATCATCGACAGCGAGCGCATGGGCGAAGGCCATGTCGCCTTTGTCCAGGTCAAGCTCTCCGACACGCGCTCAGCCGCCCTCGACGATTTCAACCGCGCGGTCCACGCCGTGCGCGAAATCGAGCAGTGCCACATGATGGCGGCGAGTTTCGACTATCTGCTCAAGGTGCGAACGAAGGACATCGCCGCCTATAGGCGCGTGCTCGGCGAGCGTATCTCCGCCCTGCCCCATGTCGCCCAGACGTCGACATTCGTGGCCATGGAGACGGTCAAGGACCGCTGAGCCTATCTATTCAACCTATCTAGTCAGAAAGCGTCTTCAGGAACGCGATCAGCTCCGCGCGTTCGCGATCCGACAAAGCCACGGGGTGGATTTCGGAGGTGCCTTCGACGCTTGCCGGCGCCTTGGTGTAGTGGTCGAGGACCTGATCCAGCGTCGCGAACTGCCCCGCATGCATATAGGGCGCGCGATCGGCTACCCCACGCAGCGACGGTGTCTTGTAAGCGCGGATCAGTTCCGGCGCGCTTTTCTGCATGAATTTGAGCTCGCCGCAGGCCTCGTCACCGCCGTCGCGGAACTTGCCGAAACAGTTGAACGGGTCGCCAAGCACCTCGTTCACAACGGCAATTCGTCCGCGATCCGCAGGAAGCCCGGCAACCGGCGGAATGCCCGTATTGTGGAAATGATTGTCGGTGAAACGCGGCCCGGTGTGGCAGGTCGAACAATTGGCCCGGCCGATGAAAAGCCTGAGGCCCGCCTGTTCCTCGTCCGACAGGGCATTGTCACCCGCCGGCGTGCTGCCTTTGGCGATGATATCCGCGAAACGGTCGAAACGCGTCTGGCCATGGGTGATCGAACGCTCGAAGGCGGCAATCGCCTTGCCGATGTCGGAAAAGACGAGGTCGACATCTTGGCGTTGCTGCTCGGTCATTGCTTTCCAGGCGGCTTGCTCGGATGGCGTTCCGAACGGTCCGGCGTTCGGCGGCACAGCTGACAGAGCGGGCAGCGGCCTGAAAATGCGCTCATAACGCTCGCCGAAACGGCGCTTGAGATAGTGCACGTAAGCAGCGCGATTGCCGGCATGTTCGAGCGGGTTTTCAAGCGGCGTCAGCGCCTGCGCCCACAGGCTGTCGCGCCGCCCGTCCCAGAAGAAGAATGGATCGCGCGCCACGCCTGCAAGCGGCATGGTGCGCCGGTTGGTCTCAGCCACGCCCWCGCCGCGCGGAAGGTCGTCCTGGAACTGCCGGTCGATCTTGTGGCAGGTGCCGCAGGCAACATTGCCGTCCCGGCTCATGCCGGTATCGAAGAACAAGGTGGCCCCGAGCGCCGCAGCACCTGGGTCGTCGGCAAATCGATTGGTCGGATCGGGCGGCAGTGGCGCGAGTGTTGAAAGCGACATCGAGGCGATGGTGCGCTTTTCCGCCTCGGTAAATTCTTGCCGGCTACAGCCTGCCACCACGGCAGCAACCGACATGGCGATTGCAGCGCATATGATCAGGCTGCGTTTCATGACCTCACAGCACCAGATTGAAGGTGGCCTGGTCAGACCCAACCGGAGACGAAATGCCGAACTTCAACTGCCACCAGCCACTCATCGAGAATTTCACGCCTTCGATGCGGTAGCGGCCATCACCTAGATACGCTGTCGCCTCGGGGCTGGTTGGCAAGCCGTGAGCGTGTTCGGGCATGCCGCCGCCGATGATGATCTTGGCGTCCTCGACCGGAATGCCCTTCCGCGTCTTGAGGGTCACCAGCCACGAATGCAGTTCGCCTTGCTTGATCTCGCCCACCTCGGGTGCGATCGCCACCGAGAACAGGCCCTTGGCGGAAGTCTTCGAGCGCGTAAGGTCTGGTCCCGGCGCCGCAGGTGCTGTCAGATAGACGGCAGCCAAGACGCCCACCGCGAGCGAGACGAGGCCRATTCCCCCAACGATCAAACGCCATATCGATGTCAATTCGCCCTCCTCGATCCTGCTGACAACGAATGCGGCCAGCGCCGCCTTCCCGGCCAGCCTGAATCATTGACGGGCAACATGGCGCAGCCAGCTGTGGAAAGCCATTCTGGAAGCGGCAGCGCGGCGGCGCAGTGTTCAAAATTCAAAATGCTATTGAAACAGCGGCTTGCTTGGCTTTTCGGACTCGTCTTGTGAAGGACCTTGCAAAGAAAACGCGCGACGTCAAAGACGCCGCGCGTAGTCATTTGGCCAAGATCAATTCGGGCTTAGAGCCCTAGCCCGCCGATGCAGACATATTTGGTGTCGAGATAGTCCTCGATGCCCTGGTGCCCGCCTTCGCGGCCGAGGCCGGATTCCTTGACGCCGCCGAACGGCGCTTCAGGCGTGGTGATCAGTCCTTCGTTGACGCCGACCATGCCGTATTTCAGCCCCTCCATGACCCGGAAGGCACGACCGAGATTGCCGGTGTAGAAGTAGGATGCGAGGCCGAACTCGGTATTGTTGGCGAGCGCGATGGCCTCCTCCTCGGTCTCGAAGCGGAAGACCGGTGCAACGGGCCCGAATATCTCTTCCTTCATGAATTTCATTTCCGGCGTGGCGTTGGCGATCACCGTCGGCTGGAAGAACGAGCCGCCGAGCGCGTGGCGCTTACCGCCGGCAACGACCTTGCCACCCTTGGCGGTGGCATCGGAGATGAACTCCTCGACCTTTTCGACAGCCTTTTCGTCAATCAGCGGCCCTTGCTGGACACCTTCATCGAGGCCGGAACCGACCTTGAGCTTGTTCGAGGCAGCCGCGAACTTCTCGACGAACTTGTCGTAAATGCCGGCCTGCACGAAGAAGCGGTTGGTGCAGACGCAAGTCTGGCCAGAATTCCGGTACTTTGCGGTGATCGAGCCTTCGACCGCGCGGTCGAGATCCGCGTCGTCAAAAACGATGAAGGGCGCGTTGCCGCCGAGTTCCATCGACACCTTCTTGACCGTCGATGCCGATTTCTCAATCAGCAGCTTTCCGACCTCGGTCGAACCGGTGAAGGTGATCTTCTTGACCAGCGGATTGGCGCAAATCTCGTCGCCGATCTCGCCGGCCGAGCCGGTCAAGACGTTGACCACGCCCTTGGGGAAGCCGACTTCCTCGCACAGCGCTCCCCAGGCGAGGCCCGAATACGGCGTCTGCGAGGCCGGCTTGACGACGGCGGTGCAGCCGGCGGCGAGTGCAGGTCCTAGCTTGCGCGACAGCATCGAGGACGGGAAATTCCACGGCGTGATCGCTGCGATGACGCCGACGGGCTCCTTGGTGACGAGGATGCGGCGGTCGGCCCAGGGCGACGGCACGACGTCGCCATAGGTGCGGCGGGCTTCTTCGGCGAACCACAGCACGTAGGCTGCCGACGAGCCGATCTCGCCCTTGGACTCGRTCAGCGACTTGCCCTGCTCGATGGTCAAAAGCTCGGCCAGCGCGTCCTGATTGTCCATGATGGCATCGTGCAGCTTGCGCAGCAGTTTCGAGCGTTCGAGGGCCGAGGTCTTGCGATAGGTCTTGAAGGCCTCGTTCGCCGCCTCGATGGCGCGGCGCGTCTCAGCCGCACCGGAACGAGGCACCGTGCCGATCTTGAGCCCTGTCGCCGGATTGTTCACATCGATGGTCTTGCCGGAATCGGCCTGCACCCATTCGCCGTTGATGAGATTGGCCTGCCGCATGAAATGGCTGGTTTTCTGAAGCATGGCTTCGCCTCCTGTTATGGCGTCAGCGGGACGCGGGCTGATCGTGAACTTTGTCGAAATACCGTCCGGCAGAACGTCCAACGTCCGGTGCGCTCGGCAAAATTAGTAACGTGCCGCCGGGTCAGCGATCAATCGAATTATGGCACAGATACGTTGGTCCAGCGTCAACCAAATACCATGGTCGCAACCATCAGCCAGAACGCGGTTGTCACCACGGCACAGGCTGTGGCAATCGTCATCTGGTTGGAGGCCAGAGCCTGGCCGGTGCCGAACTGGATGGCGATCAGATAAGAATTGACGCCCGAAGGCAGACTCGCTGCAGCCACCGCGACCTTGGCCGGCAGCGGCGGCAGGCCGAAAAGCCAGGCAAACAGCAATGCCACCGCCGGCATCAGGAACAATTTAAGGACCGACAACGCCAATGCCGGCCTGACGTTGCCGGATATGCCGAATTTTCTGAGCCCAAGCCCCATCGCAAACAAGGCCACCGGGCCGGCGATGTTGGCGAGCGCATCAACGAAGCGGTTCGCAAGCGCCGGCAGCGGCAAATCAGTTGCACGCCAGGCGAGCCCTGCCAGGATGCCGATGATCAACGGGTTGGTCAGTATCTTGCGCAAGAAATCACGAATTATCTCAAGCGGATGCACCGGCTCGCTGCGGCGCGGACCGAACAGCTGAAACAAAATGATCGAGGCCATCATCATGGTCGGCAGGTGCACCGAGATGATCAGGGACAGGATCTCAAACCCCTCCTGCCCAAAGACGCCGAGCATGAAGGGAATGCCAAGCAGCACGAGATTGGAAAAGGCCGAGGACACACCACCGACAACCCCCACCTGTCCGTCGCGCTTGAACAAACGCGTCATCACCAGGTGGCCGGCAGTCCAGGCCACGATTACGGCAGCGAAATAGGTGGCCCACAGCGCCCAAGGCGCCGATCCGTGGAAATCGGCGCCGATCATGGTGCGGAACAAAAGCAGCGGCAGCGCCACGCCGATGGCGAATTCGGAAAGTGCGTCGCCAGTCTGGGTGCGCATATAGCCGGTGACGCCTGACAGATACCCCAAAGCCACAAGACCGAAGACGAAGAGCACAGTTTCAACGAGTGGTGACATCAGCGCTCTGGCAAAATGGAGAATCGGCTTGGCGGAGCATTGCCCCATGGGCAACCGCGATCAAGCCAGGATACGACCGTCGGCGAACATCATTTACCGTCGCCTTGCCTTTCAATCGACTTTGGCATCCCTATATCCGCATCGCCTGTTCGGGACCATTCATGCTCAGATTTGCCATTGCTATCATGCTGTTGTTCGGTGCGCTGCCCGCACATGCCACCGAAGCCGGGTGGGCACTGCTGCGCAATGGCGGCCATGTCGTACTGCTGCGCAATGCAATGACCACCGGCGCGGTCGAGCCGGCCAACTTCGACATCGAAAAATGCGCGACCCAGCTCAATCTGTCTGATCGCGGCCGCCAGCAGGCGCGAAAGATCGGCGCGCTGTTCGCCGCGCGCGCGGCGCCCGTCGAGCGCATTCTGGCAAGCCGCTACTGCCGGACACTGGAAACCGCACGCCTCGCCTTCGACGACCAGAAGGTCGAGCCGATGGCCGCCCTCGACAAGCCGACCGAGGCCACCAGCGAAGCCGATGTCGCGGCCGTCATGGACATCATCCGCAACTATTCCGGCTCCGATAACATCGTGCTCGTGACCCACCTCGAAAACATCCAGGCTCTGACCGGCGCATCGGCGCGCGAAGGCGAAGCGCTGATCGTTGGCCTGCA
>NZ_JBFUKO010000251.1:0-7536 GCF_056400805.1 Aminobacter sp. P4_H6_2 | reverse complement strand
GTCGAGAGGATGAACCGGACCATTAAGGAGGCGACCGTTAGGCGTTTCTACGTTAGGCGCCACGACCAACTCCGCCAGCACCTTGCCGACTTCGTCTTGGCCTACAACTTCGGCCGCAGGCTCAAGACCCTCAAAGGCCTCACGCCCTACGAATTCATCTGCAAGGCATGGCTTTCCCAGCCACAACGGTTCTCTCGCGACCCGCTCCAGCAAATGCCGGGACTAAACACCTAGGCTAGCGCAGACGCCACAACTGCCACGCTAAGCAACGCCAGCGCATCGTCCAGTCAACGATCAGTGATCGGTCGGTTGGTTGTCGGCGAGATTTGGCGRGCTTTTGCAGCGGCGGGCCAATCTGTCCGGAATATTAAATTTTCGTCATGTAATGCGGCCCCAGCAGTGCCGCCACAATCAAGGCGAAGCTGATCCTTGCTGGGTTCGCCTTGCTTGCAGCGTCTTCGCCGAGCTCTTCGACGATCCACTGGCGCATTCCGACGCCTCCATGTGCTCGTTTCTGGTCGGGACGAATGGTTCGTTTCGGGGGGGGCGTAGCTGTGTCCGCAAGGAGGATGAAATGAGCTTCTCCAGACTTGTTTCGATATGCGCGTTCGGGTTGACCGGCGTGGCCTTCGTGGCGCTTGCCACACCTGGCTTCGCAGCCAGCGCGACGGCTGCGCAATCGACCACCAAGGCGTGCAGCCTGCAATATCAGGCTGCCAAGAAGGCCAACACGCTCAATGGCGAGAAGTGGCCGCAATTCCTGTCCAAGTGCAGTGCCAGCATGGACAACACGGCTACACCTGCCACGGCCCCGGCCACCAAGTCGACCACCGCGTTGGCGCCAGCCAATCCCACCAAACCAGCCACAAAAACCACGGCCATGGCGGCCCCCGCCGCCGCCGGTCATCAGACCACCCAGCAGATTTGCAGCCAGCAATACCAGGCCGCCAAGTCCGCTGGCACGTTGAATGGCCAGAAATGGCCGACCTTCCTCTCCGGCTGCAGCGCCAGCATCAAGAACGACAAGTCGGATGCGACGGTCGTCCCGCCCGATCCGAGCGTCGCTTCGGCCAAGGCGGTCGTGCCCGCGACCTCGGCAAACGGCAAGCCGCTTTCGCCTGGTGAGGTCGCCTTCCGCCAGCGCATCCATGAATGCTCGACCGAATGGCAAGGACAAAAGGCAGCAGGCAAGCTGCCCGCTGGTGCCAGTTGGCCACAGTTCTGGAGCCAGTGCAACACCAAGCTGAAAGCCCAGGGCTGAGGAGCAGCGAACGATGAATGCGCAGGATATCGTCAATACCGTCTCGACCAAGCTGAAGCTCGACCCCGCGGTCGCTGAAAAGGCTGTCGGCACCATCTTTTCGGTGCTCGAGCATGAGTCCGGCGGTGTCGCCAGCGCCGGCATCTTCACCAAGATCGCCGGCGCCGACGACCTCGCCCATAATTACGACGTGATGGCCGCGACAAGCGGCAATGGCGGCATCGTCGGTTCGCTGAGTTCGCTTTTGGGCGGTGCGCTTGGCGAGAAGGCCGGCGCCATGGTCAACGGCATTTCGCAGCTGCGCTCGCTCGGTCTTGACATGACCCAGATCGAGCAGGCCGGCGAGACGCTGTTGCAGGAAGCCAAAGGTGCCGCCGGCCCGCAGGCCGTCAGCGGTCTGGTCGACGCGGTTCCGGCGCTGAGGGGCCATTTCGGGCTCTAAGCCCTGGCCATCGCAGCCTGTGGACGCGCTCACGTAGGGCTTGGGCGTGGGCGCGTCCTTTAATTCCGTGCGTCCGAATGGGACGCGCACAAAGGACGCTCTTTGAACCTACGCATCGTGCTTTTCGAAAATCGATTCCGATTTTCGGGATCATGCACCAGGCTGGCGCACCCGCGCTTCCCAGCGGTCCAGAAACGCCTCGATCGGCAAGCTCTGCATGTCGGGGATCACCTCAAACAGCAGTTCCGCCGGCCAGTCCCACCAGGCAAGCGCTTCGATACGCCCGGCAATCTCTGGGGGAAAGCGCAGCTTCAGCCGCTTGGCTGGCACGCCGGCAAATATCTCGAAGGGCGCGACGTCGCGCGTCACCACCGCGTTCGCCCCGACTACGGCACCATTGCCGATGGTCACACCAGGCATGATCACCGCGCCATGGCCGATCCACACATCATGGCCGATATTTACCGGCTTGGCCCGCCGGCGCTCGCGAAAGCCGCTGTCGACGCCAAGATAGCGGAAATATTCGTTGGGCCGATAGGTCACCTTGTGGCTGGTGAGCCGCTCCACCGGGTGTTCAAGCGCGTTGATGCGGGTGTTGGCGGCGATCGAGCAGAATTTGCCGATGGTGGTGTAGATCGCCTCGGCATGGCGCTCGAAATAGGAATAGTCGCCGACATTCACCTCGCGCAGCACCACGCGCTCGCCAACGGCAACATGGCGGCCGAGCCGGCAGCCTTTCAGTTCGGCGGTCGAGTGGATGCGCGGCTCGTCATCCTTGAAACGCAGATCGGCTGGTGTGTTCATCAGGCGGATTTACGCCGGCCGCGCAGCCCTCGCAAGCAGGCTTTACTGCGGCTTGCCCTTGGACCAGACGACCTCCTGGCCATAGAGAGGAATGGTCGTCATCGACATCTTGGCCGAGCCGTTCTGCACCTGGCGCGAATGGGCGAGATAGATGAGCGTCTGGTTTTGCTTGTCGTAGATGCGGTTCACCACCTGCTCCTTCCAGATCAGGCTGATACCCTGCTTGAACACCTCCTCGCCTTCCTGGCTCAGGTCGATTGCGCCAATGGTGATCGGCCCGGTCTGGCGGCAGGAAAGAGCTGTGTCGGAGGGGTTCTCGAACCAGTTGCCCTTCTGCAGGCGGTCGATCACACCGCGGTCGAAATAGGAGACATGGCAGGTGATGCCCTCGACCTTGGGGTCCTTGATCGCCTCGACGATAATGTCGTTGCCAAGCCAGTCGACACCGACCTCGCCCACTTGCTGGGCCATGGCGGGCACAGCGGCACCCAGCGCGATGGTGGTAGCGAGGACTGAAAGGCAAAGCCGCATAAAAACCTCCTGAAAATCCTGTCGTCGCCAACACTTGGGTCAGCCAATCGCCTGATGCAAGGCGGCAGCGAAGCATCGTGCTCGCCAACTGGTGTTTTGTGGACGAATGAGGGCGTCAACATGTCCCTTTTGGCAAAGCGCTGGGCGCGCTATGTAGGAACCATGAAACCGGCTCCGACCATTCCGCTCGCAACGACCGCGTGGATCGCGCTCGGCCTTGTGGCGTTTGCGGCGGCAACGGGCCTCGCCTTCGCCTCCTGGCTGGACAAAGGTGCCGGAATCTTCATGTCGCTGGTTGAAGCCGGCATGTCCTGGTGCTTCTGACTGCGGCTTAAGAACTCGATCCACGGAAACTTTTTGCGATGATGCGCACGATCCTTGCCGGCATTCTGATCCTCATGGCTGCCGGCGTCGGCTGGCTGACCTTCGATTGGTACAGTAACAAGAACAGCGTCCAGGCCTTCGGAGTGCCGTTCGTGCTCGTCGACGAAAAGGGCGCCGAAATCACCGAAGCCGCCTTCCAAGGCCAGCCAAGTGCCGTCTTCTTCGGCTTCACCCACTGCCCCGAGGTCTGCCCGACGACGCTGTTCGAGCTCGACGGCCTGCTCAAGCAGATGGGCGACCAAGGCAAGAACATCCGTGCCTATTTTGTCTCCATTGACCCCGAGCGCGACACGCCGGAGGTGATGAATTCCTACGTCACCAACGTCTCAGACCGCATCAAGGGCATCACCGGCGACCCGGCCAAGGTACACGCCATGGCCAAGTCGTTCGGCATCTACTCCAAGAAGGTCGAAACCGAAGGCGGCGATTACACCATGGACCACACCGCATCGGTTCTGCTGCTCAACTCCAAGGGTGATTTCTTCGGCACCATCGCCTATGAGGAAAACCCCACGGCAGCGCTCGCCAAGCTCAAGCGGCTCGCGAACGAAGGCTGACACTCTCGCCCGGATCCGACATGACCCAGACACGGCTCTATTTCACCACCGGCCGCGAAGCTGCAAACCGCATCTTCGCCGCGCTCGACGCCGTCTTCGAGGAAGATGGCTGGCCGATTTCGGTGATCGAGATCGACGAGGACCGCGACATCCACGAAGTGTCGCTTTATGCCGACGGAGAGATCGAGGGCATCGCGCGCCGCATGGCCGAGGCCGTTGCAGAGGCCGGCCACACCGGCCCGATCGAGCGTGAGGTGCTGCCCGATATCGACTGGGTCGCCAAGTCGCTGGAAGGGCTGAAGCCCGTCCGGGCCGGGCGTTTCTTGGTGCATGGCGGCCATGACCGCGACGAACGCCGCCCCGACCAGATCACCATCGAGATCGAGGCCGGCCTCGCTTTCGGCACCGGCCATCACGGCACGACCGCTGGCTGCCTTGAGATGATCGAAAAGGTCGTGGCATCAGAGAAGCCGGCCAACGCGCTCGACCTCGGCACCGGCAGTGCCGTGCTCGCCATCGCGATTGCCAAGCTGGCACAGATCCCGGTGCTCGCCACCGACATCGACCCCGTCGCGACGGAAGTTGCTGCCGCCAACGCCCGGCTTAACGAGGTCAGCGCCTATGTCGAGACAGCGACGGCCGGTGGCTTCGACGATCCGATCTTTGCGGCGCGTGGGCCTTTCGATCTGATCGTCGCCAACATCCTGGCGCAGCCGCTGATGCAGATGGCACCCGACATGGCCAAGCATGTCGTGGCGGGCAACTCGCTGATTCTGTCTGGTATCCTCGACCGCCAGCACGACGCGGTGCTTGAGGCATACACTGCAGAGCAATTCCACCATGTAGAAACCTTCCATCGGGAAGGCTGGGTGACGATTCACCTCAAGCGCTGATCAGCTGCGTCACGCCTGCAGCCGTTGCCAGCATCGGCCCGCCCGGATACGGTTCCCGAAAGCATATTTCGGGAAATCACCATGTTCCAGTCCTTCGATTCCGCCGGCGATCCCTCCGTGGGCAAGCCCCGCGTAGCTCTCCTCAGGCAGTGGCTTTTGGAGAACAGGCTCGACGGCTTCATCGTGCCGCGCGCCGACGAGCACCAAGGGGAATATGTCGCGCCGCGCTCGAATCGGCTGCGCTGGCTGACCGGCTTCAGCGGTTCGGCGGGCGTGGCGATCGTTCTCGCCAAGAGCGCTTTCGTCTTCGTCGACGGGCGCTACACGCTTCAGGTGCGCGACGAGGTCGATCTCGACATCTTCACCGTCGAAAGCCTGATCGACAACCCGCCGGCAAGCTGGATCAAGGAAACACTTCCCAAGAGTGCGCGGCTTGGCTTCGACCCGTGGCTGCACACCATGGGCGACGTCAAGGCGCTCACCGCCTCGGCCGAAAAAGTCGGCGCCGTGCTCGTGCCCCTCACCCAAAACCCCGTTGACGCCATCTGGGCAGACCAGCCCGACGCGCCATTGGCACCAGTCGAAATCCACCCCGAGGCCTTTGCCGGCGAACTTGCCAAGGACAAGCTCAAGCGGCTTGCTTCGGCAATCGAAAACGATGGCGCGACGCACGCGATCCTGACCGACCCGTCGTCGCTCGCCTGGAGCTTCAACATCCGTGGCGGCGACGTACCGCATACGCCGCTGGCGCTCGGTTTTGCCATTCTGGCTGCCGACGGCTCGCATGCCCTGTTCCTCGACAAGCGCAAGCTCGGCCGCACCGAGGCGGCCTACCTCACCCAGCTCGCCGACATCAAGGCGCCTGCCGAGCTTGAGGCGGCGGTCGCGACACTCGCCAAATCAGGTGCCAAGATCGCACTCGATCCGGTTCTCGCCGCCGAAAGGCTGCGCGCGCTGATCGAAGACAATGGCGGCACCGTTGTTTCCGCGCCCGATCCGGCACGCTTGCCGCGCGCCACAAAAAACAGCGCCGAAATCGCCGGCTCCCGCGCCGCCCACCGCCGCGATGGCGCGGCCGTCGCAAAGCTGCTGTGCTGGCTCGACCGGCAGAAAGCCGGCAAGATCGACGAGATCGCTGTCGTCACCAAGCTGGAACAATGCCGGCGGACAACCGGCGAAGAAACCCAGATGCCGCTGCGCGACGTCTCCTTCGACACCATCTCGGGTGCCGGTCCCAATGGCGCGATCATGCATTATCGTGTGTCACGCGCGACCAGCCGCGTGCTCGGCGACGGCGAGCTGTTCCTGCTTGATTCGGGCGCGCAATATCAGGACGGCACCACCGACATCACCCGAACAGTGCCTGTCGGCACACCTACCGAGGAGATGCGCGAGCGCTTCACGCTGGTGCTCAAGGGCATGATCGCCATTTCGGCGGCACGGTTCCCGGCCGGCACACGCGGCGCCGACATCGACGCGCTGGCACGCATTGCCTTGTGGAAGCATGGCCTCGACTATGCCCACGGCACAGGCCATGGCGTCGGCTCCTATCTCGCGGTGCATGAGGGTCCGCAGCGCATCGCCAAGACCGGCATGGAGAAGCTGCTGGCCGRCATGATCCTGTCCAACGAGCCCGGCTATTACAAGGAAGGCCATTACGGCATCCGGCTTGAAAACCTGATCCTGGTGACACCCACAGCAGCGCTGCCGGACGGCGACATCGCCATGCACGGTTTCGAGACGCTAACGCTGGCGCCCTTCGACCAGCGCCTGCTCCGCACCGACCTTTTGACCCGCGAGGAGCTCGATTGGCTCAATGCCTATCATGCACGCGTGCTGGCCGAGATCGGTCCGATGCTCGACGGTGAGACGCTAGCGTGGTTGGAAAAGGCAACGACAGTGATCGCCTGATCGTCTTGTAAGAGATAGCCCGTCGCCTTGGGGCGGCGGGCATTGCTCAGCCGATGAAATGCCTGAGAGCAATCAGAACGGCGGCACCGGCGAGGAACATCGTCATCAAGCCACCGCGCAGCGACACGAGGGCAGCCACGGCAAGGGCCGCCAATTCAGCCGGCCCAGCCGACAGTGCAGCAGGCGCCACAAGCGTGGTCAAAACCGCCGCGGGCACGGCATTGAGCCCAGCCTCGACGCGCGGATGGATGCGCTCGAAGCGCGAGATGACCAGATGCCCGCCGATACGGGTCAGATAGGTCGCAATTGCGCCGGCGATGATGATCCACAGCGTCGTGCTCATGACACCACCTCCACGGTCTCTTCGTCATTGACCGCATCATCGACTCGCACCGGCATTGCCGCTGCAAACAGCACGCCCGCCAGCGCGCCGATCGAGACATGCCAGGGCGAGCCCACGGTCTTGTAGGCGATCATCGAGGCGACGGCGCTGGCGACTACGATCGGCAGCCAGCGCGGGCGCTTGCGAAAGCTCATGACTAGCCCGAGGAAATAGATCGGCAGCAAGAAGTCGAGGCCGATGGCGTGCGGATTGGGGATCAGCCGCCCGAACAACGCGCCCAGCGCGCTCTCGGCGACCCAGAACACATAGATCGGCAGCGCCATGCCCATGTACCAGGCGAAGGTAACCTCTTCGCCGCCCTCGCCCTTGCGCTCGGCCTCGGCATATTGCGGATCGGCATATTGCGGATC
>NZ_JBFUKO010000250.1:0-7545 GCF_056400805.1 Aminobacter sp. P4_H6_2 | reverse complement strand
TGTCGAGGCTCGCCGCGCTTTCTGGCGCGAGGCGGCCAAGGGCTTGCTTGATGGCAAGCGGCAACGGATTTCAATTCCGCAGCGCGATCTCGCACGCCTCAAGGCGCGTGCGGCAGAGGAGGGCATGCCCTACAAGCGGCTCATCAACTCGATCCCGCATAGATATGTGGAAGGATGAAGGTGCCGTGCCTATCTCCCTCCCAAAAGGAAGAGATAGGGCGCTTCCTCACACAGCGTTCACGAACCCGTCCAAAACTTTCTTCTGACCGGCCTTGTCGAAGTCGATGGTCAGCTTGTTGCCGTCGACGGCCGAAATGTTGCCGTTGCCGAATTTCTGGTGGAACACCCGGTCGCCGACATTGAAGCGCGAGGGTTCGGTCGCGACGGACTTCGCCACCAGCTCGCCCTCGATCATGCGGCCCTTGACCGAGCCGCGACCAGCACCAAAGCCTGAATCTGTCTCGCCATAGCCGATGCGCTCGACCGAATGGCCGGAGCGCGAGCCCCAGTTGCGGTCGGTGGCCTCGGTGCGGTTTTGCTGCGCGCGCTGCCAACCCGGCGTGGCGTAGGTGTTGGAGAAGGATTTTTCGCCGACACTGTCGAATCGCGATGCGCCATAGGGGTTCTGGCGGCCGCCGCCCGAACCGTAGCCGCCATAGGAATTGCCGGCATCGGCGACCTCGACATGGGCCTCGGGCAGCTCGTCGAGGAAGCGCGAGGGGATCGTCGACTGCCATAGGCCGTGGATGCGGCGGTTGGAGACGAACCACAGATGCAGGTTCTTCTTGGCGCGGGTGAGCCCGACATAAGCCAGGCGGCGCTCTTCCTCCAGACCCGAGCGGCCGCCCTCGTCGAGCGCGCGCTGATGCGGAAACAGGCCCTCCTCCCAGCCGGGCAGGAAGACGGACTCGAATTCCAGGCCCTTGGCCGAGTGCAGAGTCATGATGTTGACGGCGTCGAGGTCCTCATTCTTGTCGGCGTCCATGACGAGCGCGACATGCTCCAGGAACGAGCGCAACGACTCGTACTCCTCCATCGAGCGTATGAGTTCTTTCAGGTTCTCGAGCCGGCCCGGCGCTTCGGCCGAGCGGTCGTTCTTCCACATGTCGGTGTAGCCGCTCTCTTCGAGAATGGTCTCGGCGAGTTCGGTGTGCGGTGTGTTGTCGAGGGCCTTTTGCCAGCGCTCGAAATTGGCTGCGACCTCGCGCAGTGCCGCGCGCGGCTTGGGCTTCAGCTCGTCGCTTTCGGCGAGGTTGCGGGCTGCTTCAAGCATCGGCACGCCGAGCGCGCGGGACGTGTCGTGGACCTGGCGGATGGCGGCTTCGCCAAGGCCACGCTTGGGTATGTTAACGATGCGCTCGAAGGCAAGGTCGTCGGCACCTTGGGCAACGACCCGGAAATAGGCCATGGCGTCGCGGATTTCCTGGCGCTCGTAAAAGCGCGGGCCGCCGACGACGCGGTAATTGAGCCCAAGGGTTACGAAGCGGTCCTCGAACTCGCGCATCTGGAACGAGGCGCGGACCAGGATCGCCATGTCGTTGAGATTGTGCTTTTGGCGCTGAAGCTGTTCGATGGTCTCGCCGACGGCGCGGGCTTCCTCCTCGGAGTCCCAGGCCGCATGCACATTGACCTTGCCGTCTTCGGGGTCGTTGCGATCGGTGAACAGCGTCTTGCCGAAGCGGCCCTCATTATGGGCGATGAGATGGGAGGCGGCACCCAGTATATGGGCGGTGGAGCGGTAGTTGCGTTCCAGCCGGATGACGACGGCGCCTGGAAAATCCTTGTCGAAGCGCAGGATGTTGTCGACCTCGGCCCCACGCCAGCCATAGATCGACTGGTCGTCGTCGCCGACGCAGCAGACATTCTTCTGGCCCGGCGCGCCGGTTTCCTGGGCGAGCAGGCGCAGCCACATGTACTGAGCGGTGTTGGTGTCCTGGTACTCGTCGACGAGGATGTATTTGAAGCGCTTGTGGTATTCCTTGAGCACATCCGGATAGGCGCGGAAGATGCGGATCGGGTGGCACAAAAGGTCGCCGAAGTCGCAGGCGTTCAACGTCTTGAGCCTGTCCTGATAGGCCTTGTAGAGCTCGCGGCCCTTGCCGTTGGCAAAAGCGCGGGCGTCGCCCTCGGGGATTTCGGCAGGGCCCAGGCCCTTGTTCTTCCAGCCGTCGATCATCATCGCGAACTGGCGCGCCGGCCAGCGCTTGTCGTCGAGGCCTTCGGCCTGGATCAGCTGCTTGATCAGACGGATGACGTCGTCGGTGTCCAAAATGGTGAAGTCGGAGCGCAGGCCGGCAAGCTCGGCATGGCGGCGCAGCATCTTGACGCCGATGGAGTGGAAGGTTCCGAGCCACGGCATGCCCTCGACGGCTTCGCCGACAAGCAGGCCGATACGTTGCTTCATCTCGCGCGCCGCCTTGTTGGTGAAGGTCACTGCGAGGATCTGGCTGGGGTAGGCGCGGCCCTGGCTCAGGATATGGGCGATACGGGTGGTGAGCACGCGCGTCTTGCCGGTGCCGGCACCGGCAAGCACCAGAACCGGCCCCTCGGTGGTTTCGACGGCGAGGCGCTGCTCGGGGTTCAAGCCCTTGAGATAGTCAGGCGCGGCCGGTGGCTTACGTGCGGCCATGGCACGCGCAGCGATACCGCTGGGCGCAGGCGTGCCAGCGGGCCGGGACGGCATTGCGCCGGGCTCGTCAAAAAAGGGCATGTCGTCCGGAAAGTCTGACATCTGCCCCGAATGTAGTGATTCGGGGCAGAAAGGCCAGAAGCGTCTCTGTTTTGTTCTGGTTTGAACCGGGGAAATTGCCGCCCTTGACCCTACGACAACCCCGTTGTTAGCTTGACGGACGGCTGGATGTGGCCGGCAGCCCGGGCCCCGCACAGGGGTTTGGCGAACACGTCGGACGCTTCACGTCACCTGATCCCAAGAGATGGTGAGAGCATCGGCAATGCGGGCACTGATGGGTTTTCTCGCCAGAAGCTGGGGATTGGAAGACCATGCGAACCTATCGTGATGCAAAGGCGATGGCGAAGGCCATGCGCGAAGTGCTGGCTGAAAAGGAGCTGGCTGTCAGCCACAGCGAGGCGCTGGAGATCGTCGCCCGGCAATTCGGACTCGGCACCTGGAATATCCTGTCGGCCAAGATCGGAGACGACACTGCCTCCGACGATCGCGGCATCGCCTTCGAACAGGCTGTGCCGATCGTGCGCATTTTCGATGTCGCCAAGGCGCACGAGTTCTATCGCGGCTTTCTTGGCTTCAAGGTCGATTGGGAGCATCGCTTCGGCGACAATTTTCCGCTCTACACGCAGGTGTCGCGTGGCGGGCTCAAGCTGCATCTGAGCGAGCATTCGGGCGACGCCAGCCCTGGCGGCAACATGGTCGTCACCATGCGCGGCGTGGAAGCCTTCCACAAGGAGCTTGCGGCCAAGGATTATCGCTATCTCAAACCCGGTCTTACCCATGAAGAGTGGGTAACGGAGATGCAGGTGACCGACCCGTTCGGCAACCGAATCCGCTTCATGGAAGCGAAAGACTAGGCGTTTGGCAACTGCGCGATGATCAGCTGCCACTACGTCCGAATGTAGATTGGTCCGCGCTCTATTACTTGGCCGTGCCGTTTCGCAATGCCGTCGACGACAGCAGCGAGCGCGGTCCGTGGATGAAGGTCCATGCCGGTGCCTTCATCCGCGCCAGGCGCGACGCATCGCCCTCATCGACGCGTGCGTAGTCGAAAGTCTTGGCGACGACCGACGACAAGAACGACAGCGTCGCCCCCGGACGGTCGATGACGGCGATGGGGAAAGTCATGACGATCTGCCGCCAGCGCTGCCAGTGGTGGAAGTCGCGCAGATTGTCGGCCCCCATGATCCAGACGAAATCAACGCCGGGATTACGCGCCTTGATCAAGGCCAGCGTGTCGGCGGTGTAGCGCACATTGTGGGTCGCCTCGAAGGCCGTCACCTTGATGCGTGGGTCCTCGGCGATTGCCTCCGACAGCTCGATGCGCTTGGCGAGCGGCGCCAGCTCGCGCGTGCTTTTCAGCGGATTGCCAGGGGTGACGATCCACCACAGCTGATCGAGCTGAAGCCTGCGCATGGCGATTTCAGCGACAAGGCCATGGCCGGCATGCGGTGGGTTGAACGACCCGCCAAATAGCCCGATCTGCATGCCCTTCATCGCATGCGGCATGCGCAGGTATTGAGACGGAATATCGTGGGAACTCATTCGGTCGGCCACTCGCCATCCGGCCAGTCCCTGCTGCCGTGAATGATGCGCAGGATGTAGACGGTCAAATCCGACATCGAATAGGCGATGATGAAAGGCGTTTTTTGCGCGAGTTTCTCGTAGGTGCCGGTCATTCGGCCCTGATGACCCGTTGGAAATTCAGCCAGATTGTCGATGGTTGCAAGAATTCGATCGGCAATTTTGGAAGCGGCTACAGGATTATCGCGATTTATGTAGGCGATGACAGATTCGAAATCAGCGAGTGCATCTTCCGACCATTCGATGCCACGCATCATTGCTTGCGTGCAAGTGCAAGGGTGTCCATKATCCGCTTTCGTGCCACCTCATGCGGCACTGTCCGCCCCGCCTTCACATCATCGAGCCCACGTTGAATGCCGGCAATGATTGCTAGTTCACGCTCGACATAGTCGGCAATGGCCTCGCCAGCGAGGAACGATTTCGTACGCCGCGTGAGCAGCGCCAGCTCCTCAAGCCTCGATTTCGTCTCGCTATCGAGACGAACAGTAACGGTCTCGGATTGTGTGCTCATGTGCACAATGTAGCACGATTGTTTGCCGCCGCAAGCTAGCTCCGCACCTGCCCGGAACCGCGCACGCGGTACTTGAACGACGTCAGTTGCTCGACACCGACCGGCCCGCGCGCATGCATCTTGCCGGTGGCGATGCCGATCTCGGCACCCATACCGAACTCGCCGCCATCGGCGAACTGCGTCGAGGCATTGTGCAGCAGGATCGCCGAATCGATCTCGTTGAAGAAGCGTTCGACGGCCTTGGCATCCTCGGCGACGATCGCCTCGGTGTGGTGCGAGGAAAACGTCTCGATATGCTCGATAGCCCCTGCAACACCGTCGACAAGCTTCACCGAAATGATGGCGTCGAGATATTCGGTCACCCAGTCGGTGTCGGTCGCGCGCTTGGCATCCGTGAAGGCAGAGAGCACGTCTTCGTCGGCATGGATCTCGCAACCCGCCTGGCGCAGCGCTTCGAGCACCGGCACCAGGTGAGTGGAAGCCACCGCGCGGTCGACCAGCAGGGTCTCGGCAGCACCGCAGATACCGGTGCGCCGCATCTTGGCGTTGACGGCAATGTCCACCGCCATGTCTGGCTTGGCCGACTTGTCGATGTAGAGATGGCAGATACCTTCCAGGTGGGCGAAGACCGGCACCCGCGCATCGTTCTGCACGCGCTCGACCAGGCTACGGCCGCCGCGCGGGATGATGACGTCGAGATTTCCCGACAGGCCCTTCAGCATCTCGCCCACGGCGGCACGGTCGGCCACCGGCACCAGCTGGATCGCGTCCTCGGGCAGGTTGGCCGACTTCAGCCCTTCGACCAGGCAGGCATGGATCGCCAGCGATGAATTGAGCGAGTCCGAACCGCCACGCAGGATCACCGGATTGCCGGCCTTGAGGCAGAGCGCACCCGCATCCGCCGTCACGTTCGGGCGGCTTTCATAGATCACGCCAATGACGCCAAGCGGCGTACGCACGCGCTCGATATGCAGGCCGTTGGGCCGGTCCCATTCGGCAATCACTTCACCGACGGGATCCCTCAGTTCGGCAATCGCCCTGATACCGTCGRCCATGTCGCGGATGCGGCCAGCCGTCAGCTTGAGGCGATCCATGAACGAACCACTCAGCCCGGCTTCCTCGCCGTTCTTCACGTCGATGGCGTTGGCGTCGAGGATTTCATCCTGGCGGCGCAGGATGGCTTCGGCCATGCCGATCAGCGCGGCATGCTTGCGTTCGGCGGAAGCGATGGCGAGTGGACGGGCGGCGGCACGAGCCTTGCGGCCGATTTCGGCCATCAGGGACGCTGTATCCTCGTGGGACTTCTCATGCGCCTTCAGCATGTCCTACCCTTCCGCTTGCACCGCAACCTTGTCCGTGTGGCTGACGACGAGGTCGTCGCGATGGATCATCGCCGAACGCGCCTCATAGCCGAGAACGGTCTCGATCTCAGTCGTTTTCAGCCCAGCGATCCTTACGGCATCCGCAGCGTCATAGGCAACCAGTCCGCGCGCGATCTCGCGACCCTCGGGCGACAGGATCGCCACCGTATCGCCGCGCGAGAAATTGCCGCTGACAAGCTTCACGCCGGCTGGCAGCAACGACTTGCCCGAGAGCAGCGCGCCAACAGCACCGGCATCGACAGTCAACCGGCCCGCCGGTTCCAATTGGCCAGCGATCCAGGTCTTGTAGCCCTTCACCGGGTTGCCGCTCGGCCGGAAATAGGTGGCGCGCTCACCGCGCTCGATGGCCATTAGCGGCGACAGCCGCGTGCCGGCGGTGATGATCATCGCCGTTCCCGCCGCAGTGGCGATCTTGCCAGCATCGAGCTTGGTGCGCATGCCGCCACGCGACAGCTCGGACGCCGCAGCCCCTGCCATCGCCTCGATGTCGGGCGTGATGCGGTCGACGACGGGGATGAACTTCGCGTCAGGGTCGCGCGCCGGTGGCGCCGTGTAGAGCCCGTCGATATCGGACAGCAGGACCAGCAGGTCCGAGCCCATCATTGTTGCAACACGCGCCGCCAGGCGATCATTGTCGCCGTAGCGGATTTCGCTCGTCGCCACAGTGTCGTTTTCGTTGATGACGGGCACGGCGTTCATCTTGAGCAGCGTCGAGATGGTAGCGCGCGCATTGAGATAGCGCCGGCGCTCCTCGGTGTCGCCAAGCGTCACCAGGATCTGGCCAGACTTCAGCCCCTTGCGACCGAGTTCTTCCGCCCATGCGCCCGAAAGCGCGATCTGGCCGACGGCGGCCGCCGCCTGGCTTTCTTCTAGCTTCAGCGCGCGCTTGCCGAGGCCAAGGATGGTGCGGCCGAGCGCAATCGCACCCGACGAGACGACCAGCACGTCGGCGCCGGCCTCAGCCAGCGTCGCAATGTCGTCGGCCATCGACGCCAGCCATTCGCGCTTCAACCCGGTGGTTCGATCGACCAGAAGCGCCGAGCCGATCTTGACGGTAATCCGCTTGTAGTTCTTCAGCGAAGGGATCGTCATCGCAGGCAGCCTACTTCGTCCAGCGCGCGTCGGAGGGCGCCACGTCACCGCTCGCTTGCCGCGCTTCCTCGACCACGCTCATCAGCGCGCGCAACGTCTCTTCGACGCCCTCTCGGGTGACGGCTGAAAGCAGGATCGGCGCACGTCCCGCCGCGCGCTTCAGCGACGCTACCTTCTTCTTGCGCTCATCCGGGTCGAGCGTGTCGACCTGGGAGAGTGCCACGATCTCGATCTTGTCGGTCAGCCCATGGCCATAGGCTTCCAGCTCACCACGCACGACCTTGTAGGCC
>NZ_JBFUKO010000249.1:0-7578 GCF_056400805.1 Aminobacter sp. P4_H6_2 | reverse complement strand
GGAGCGACATGCATCATAAGTGCGCCTCCAGTTGTTTGTTCGCGACCACGACCACGCATGTTTCGATGCGTGGCCGTGGTGAGCTTAACCCGCCACCCAGGACGAGCCAATACAAAACTGGACTAAAAATATCAAGTTTAAAAATACAACATTCCGGCATCCGGCAGCGGCGCGGAATGGACGCGTCGGAGTGCGCGAATGCCGGCCCAAAGGGCTGTTGACTGAGGTGCCCCCGCGCGCTCCTATATGGGCGGCAGCTTGGGGTGGCTGCGCATGGGAGGAACGGTCATGGCCGAAAAGGCTGAGCATAGTGACGAGGGTTTGACCGCGGAAGCGCGCCCCGCCACCAAGGACGATGCGACCGTGCTTGCCAAGCTGGTCAACATGGCCGGCCACGGGCTGCCGCTCTATCTCTGGACCAAGATGGYCGATGGCGGCGACCCGTGGGAAGTGGGCCGCCAGCGGGCTCAGCGCGAGCACGGCAGCTTTTCCTACCGCAACACCRTGGTTTTGGAGCATGGCAAGGTTCTGGCCTGCCTGATCGGCTATCCCATCGTGCCAGCCCCCGTCGATCCCGACACGCCCGCGATGTTCGTGCCGATGAACGAGCTCGAGGCGATGGCCGTGGGCAGCTGGTATGTCAACGTGGTGGCAACCATGCCCGAAGCGCGCGGCCGGGGCTTCGGCTCCAGGCTGCTCGCCATGGCCGACGTGATAGCAGAAGCCACGGGTTGCAACGGAACCAGCCTGATCGTGTCCGACGCCAATACGAACGCGCGGCACCTCTATGACAGCGCCGGCTACCGCGAAGTGGCGACGCGGCCGATGGTCAAGGAAGACTGGGACAATCCGGGCCAGAACTGGGTGCTGATGGTCAAGCCGTGAGCTGCATTGGCTAAACCCGCTCGCGCTTCGAGACCCCAAATGCATGGTCCTTCAAACACGGAATATTGCGACGATACAATGATGGCGTATGAGGCGGCGCGCCGGGTCTTCCGTCCAGGCGAGGCGCTGACATTCGACGCCGCCTATCGGCTCGCCCATCTGCCGTTGGTGGCGCCAGGCCATGCCGATGCCATAGCACGCAAGGATGGGACCGATTATCTCAACGGAAAATATGCGGCACCGCGTCATTCGCTCGTTTTGCCAGTCGACGCAACGGAACTTGGTCGGTCTGACGCATTTCGACTGTTTGAAAAGGAACTTCGTGCGTTCTCATTCAGCGATAAGATTCAGTGGACCCTGTCTCAGGAGCGCGCATCGAAACTTCACGCGACAATCGTCAACGGTCTTGCCGAGCCAGAGTTCGCGCGTTGCGCAGACCAGGTTGCCAAAGCGCTCGCACCACTAGGAAAGCTTTCGGTACGGATCGGCGGACCATTTCTGGGCCAGTTCAACACCGGCAGGATGTATCTTCCGGTCTATCCGGAATGTCGCGACGGCGAGGATATATTTGCCTTGATCCAGGGCGCGTGTGGCGCTCGGGTGACCCGGTTTTACGTGGTCGGCTATTATCATTTCGCCTCGCCACTCGCGGCCGCCGAAACGAATGAACTGGCAGGGCTGGTGGAGCGTTGGCGCCATCGCACTGTTGCCCATCTGCCGGTCAAATCACTGGCAATTCAATCGACCAATGACGATCTGGCGCTTTCCGCGCGGATCGTCGCAACGATCCCGGTCGGCAGCCGCCGGCGACAACTATAGAACTTGATTGCGCCAGAGCGCGGGCGCGCTTGACGCTTGGGGAGCATTCAGCGCAAATCGCGGACAGTTTCTCGGGAGCTTTTCAAAATGTCCGCCATCGGCCTTTCGCTGCTCGGTCTTTCGACCGTCATCTTCCTGATCGCGGCGATGGTGGCCAAGACCTGGGGTATCGAGCCGACGCTTGGCAAGCTGGTGGTGACGCTGCTGCTTTATTCGCTGGGCAATCTGGTCATGCTGCGCCTGGTGCGCGATTTCGGCATGTCGGTGTCGTTCTCGCTCTCGGCCGTGATCCAGCTGATCGCCGTCAATCTGGTGGCGATCATTTACTTCGGCGAAAAGCTGAGCGGCATCCAGGGCATCGGCGTGGGGCTGGCGGTGGTGGCCGTGGCGCTGATCACGCTTGGGCCGGCACTGGCCGGGAAGTAGGCCAACGCATCCTTTCGACTTAGCGGCTCGCCAGACCAAGGTCTGATCTCAGCATAGCTTTGGTCGGTCGCAGCGGCGTATGGGTCGCAGGACGCTCCACATCGGGAGCAGCTTGCGGCAGGGTGTTCCTTGCGGGAGAGCTAAGGCGCAGCCCGCCTGCGCCCATAGAAGGAACCTCACGATGCGTGCAAGATCCTCCCTCGGTCTTACCTTGCTCATGCTTCGCGCCTCGGCTGCCTTGGCGCTGACGGCGGTCCCACTGCACCTGAGCTTCGACGGCGCGATGCCCAAGCTGGTGACCGCAGCCGCCATGGCGGACGACGACGATTCCGGCTCCGACCACAGCGGTAGCGACGATCACGGCGGCAGTGGCGGCAGTGACCACGGCGGTGGCGGCGGCAACAGTGGAAGCGGCGGCGATGACGATGATGACAATGGCAGCGACGATCACGGCGGCGGCCACGACAGTGGCAATGGCAATGGCAATAGCGGTCGCGGCGGCGGAAATGGCAGGGACGACAGCGACAACCACGACAACGATCGCGAGCATGTGAACCGCCTCACCGGCAATCGGGTCGAAATCGGCCGCAACAGCATCGAGGTCGTTCATCGGGACGGCACCAAGGAAGAACTCGACAACGGTATCTACGAGATGAAGGACGCCAGGGGGCGAACCATCATCGAGCGCCGCGCAACGGCCAGGGATATCGCTCGCATGAACGATCTCGCCAGATAAGCGGCGGCAGGGCTCAGGTGACAGGCTGGAAGGGCGAAAGCCTTTCCAGCCTTCTTTTTGAGCCATCGAGGAAGAGCGGCACCTAGCCGGCTCGATCCAGGGAATCGCGCAGCATCATTGCCGCTTCGGTGCGGTTGCGCACGTTGAGCTTGGCCAGAACCCTGGTCATGTGGTGCTTGACGGTCTTTTCCTGCAGTTTCAGGCGGGCCGCGACCTCCTTGTTGCTCAGCCCGCCCGACACCAATAGGAGAATTTCGCCTTCGCGCTCCGTCAGCTGCCGCAGCGGCTCGGCGCTCGGCTCCGCGGACTGGATGGCCTTGAGATCGGTGAGCAGCCGTGCCGACACCACAGGCGAGACATAAACTTCGCCCGCCGCGACATTGCGCAGGATCTCGGCCAGCATCTTCGAGCCCACTCCCTTCAGCACATAACCGCGAACGCCATGGTTGAGTGCCGTGGTGACGTCATCGCGCGTTTCCGAAACGGTGAGCATGACGATCTTCTGGCCTGGCCGCAGGTCGAGAATGCCTTGCACGGCGCTCAGTCCGCCGCCGGGCAGGCTGATGTCGAGCAGGAGTATCTCGGGAGCTGCCTCGCTGACGATGCGCAGGGCATCGTCGGCGCTTGAGCCTTCGCCGACGATTTCGAAGCCGCCGTGCTCTATGAGGCTACGCGCCACGCCCTCCCGAAACAAAGGATGATCGTCGACGACAGCAAGGCGCAAGGGAGCAGTCATGATTGTTCCTTATCCTCAACGTTGAGCATGACGGCAGCGCGAGTGCCGGCCGCTGATGAGGTCAACGAAAACTGACCGCCAATACTTTCCACCCTCTCGCGAAGGCCGGCGAGGCCGAGCCGGTCGGCGCGGATGCTGGCGACGTCGAAGCCAGGCCCCGCGTCGGACACCTCGACGGTGAGCTTGCCGGCATTGGCTGTCACCGCGACCGCCTGGCCGCGCCCGCCAGCATGGCGAAAAGCATTGTTGAGCGCTTCCTGGACAAAGCGGTAGATGCAGATCTTCTCGTATGAAGCCAGCGCAAGCCCAAGCTGATTGCCAGAAAGCGCTACCTTCGTGCCGGTACGCTGCTCATGGGCCGAGACGGCGAGCGTCAACGTCTCGCTCAGGCTTGCCGCCTCGATCTGCGGCAGAACCAGCCCGCTGGAGATGTCTCTGATGTCGCGCATCGCTTCGTCTAGCCGCGACTTGATGGCATCGATCTCCTTGTCGCGCTCAGGCTGGGTAACGTCAGTGTCAGCAATCGCCTTGCTGTCCATCCTGAGCGAAGCCAGTGCCAGAAGCTGTGCCGGACCATCATGCAGATCGGCAGCGATGCGGCGCAGGTAGCTTTCGTTGAGTGCCGCTGCGCGCCGCGACGCGCCCTCCACGCGCTGGCGCAGCGAGGAATTCTGGGCTAGCAGTTGCTGCAGATCGGCAACACGCTCCTCCAGTGCCTTGCGCTGGCTGTCGATGGTCTTGCTGCCGCGAAAGACGATGCCCCAAAGCAGCGCGAAGACAGCAAGCGTGGTGCCGGCGACGAACAGCCAGCTCGAAATGCCGCGGCATTGAGCGTCGAGCGGAACTCATGGGCGATCTCGTAGAATTCGGACACCGCCACGACCTGGCCCGACCAGGGCTCGCGTACTGGATTATATATCTCCAGAAGCGGCCGGCCCGTCGCCTTTTCGAGCGCACTCTCGTCGTCGTCAAGCTGGTTGAATTCGGCGACGACACGGCCGTTCCAGGCCGCTTCCAGATTGGGCGAAGGCGGGAACTTGGCGCCGATCTGGGTGGCATCCTTGGAGTAGAGGATGGTGCCGTCGCGGCGCCAGAGGCGGAACGAAACGATACGGTCGCCGAGCCCGCCCTGGTCGAGCGTCTCGTCAAGCGCGCGCTTGACGGTGTCTGTCAGCGTCACGCTCCTGCGCATGTCGGGCAGGATCGGCGCGATGACGCCGTCGACATAAAGCGCGGTGGCGGTGGCATAATTGCGGGTGACGCCGTCCTCGATGCGCGAGGTGACCCAATAGCCGGCAAGAAACATCGCAGCGAGCAGCACGGCACCGCCGGCGATCAGAAACTGGATCGCAAGCGACTGCCCGGCCCAAGCCCTGCGAAGTCTTTCGATGGCGCGCACCCGTCCTCCTCGCTGAGGGAGATCATAGGGGCACCGCGATAATTRTAGAATTGGGCTTCGGTCGACAAACCCTCAGACTTTCGTCCGGCAAGCGAACGAAATACGGCCGGCGGGAGAGCCGCCGGCCGTATTGTCCTTGGAAGATCAGACGGCGATCTTGCCGCCGCCTTGTTTGGTGATGGCGACAACCGCCGGGCGAACCGGCATGTCGGGCTTGAAGTCGGGCCAGCGCGTCGACAGGTCCTCGTAATAGGACGGACGGCCGAAACCTTCCCAATCCTCGCCGCCGTCGCCCGGATGCTGGACAGCGACAAAAGCGGTCTGATCATCTGGTGTGAAGAGCGGGCCGCACATCTCGGCACCGACCGGCACGCGGAAAAACAGCTTCGAGGTGGCGCGCGCCTCGCCTTCGGTATCGACCGCCCACAGGCCGTCGGTGCGGCCGGTGGCCTTGGGGGAGTTGCCATCGGTCGAAACCCACAGGCGGCCTGCGGAATCGACCGCGCAGTTGTCGGGCATGCCGAACCAGCCATTTTCGGTGGTCGAGGTCGAGAACGAGGCGCCGACTTCGGCGATCGAAGGATCGCCGCATTTCAGCAGCACTTCCCACTTGCCCTTGGTGGCGGTGAAATCGCCGCCATCCTCGATCAGTTCGATGATGTGGCCGAAGGCGTTTTCGGCACGCGGGTTGGCGGCGTCGACCTGGTCGGCCTTGCGCTTGGAATTGTTGGTCAGCATGACATAGACCTTGCCGTTGACGGCATTGGGCTGGATGTCTTCGGGCCGGTCCATCTTGGTGGCGCCGAGCAGGTCGGCGGCGCGGCGCGTCTCGATGACCACGTCGGCCTGGCTGGCGAAGCCGGCATCAGCCGTCAGCGGGCCCTCGCCCTGCACAAGCGGCAGCCATTCGAACGAGCCGTCCTCGGCGAACTTGGCGACATAGAGCGTGCCTTCGTCGAGCAGGTCGAGATTGGCGGCGCGGTCGTTGGGGTTGAACTTGCCCGAGGTCACGAACTTGTAGACGTAGTCGAAGCGCTCGTCGTCGCCGAGATAGAACACGACCCGGCCGTCGGAGGCGACGATCGATTCGGCACCCTCGTGCTTGAAGCGGCCAAGGGCGGTGCGCTTCTTCGGCGCGGAATTCGGGTCCTGAACGTCGACCTCGACGATCCAGCCGAAGCGGTTGGGTTCGTTCGGCTCCTTTGCGACGTCAAAGCGGTCGTAGAACTTCAGCCACTCATAGGTGCCTTCCGGCACGCCGAGGCGCTTGTAGTTGGCGGCTTCGGGGTGATCGGCCGGCAGCTCGCCGCCGAAATAGCCGTGGAAATTTTCCTCGGCCATGATGTAGGTACCCCAGGGCGTGACACCGCCGGCGCAATTGTTGAGCGTGCCGAACACCTTGGTGCCGGAGGCGTCCGCATTGGTCTTGAGGCGGTCATGGCCGGCGGCGGGGCCGGTCAGCTGCATCTCGGTGGTGGAGGTGATGCGGCGGTTGAGCTTGCCGTCACGGACGACCTGCCACTTGCCCCCTTCTTTGCGGATCTCGACGATCGAACCGCCATGGGCGGCCATCTCGATGTCGACGCGCTTCTGATCGGCTGGGGTGACGTCGATCTTGCCTTCGACGATCTTGACGATGCCGGGGAACATCAGGTGATCGTTGGTGTATTCGTGGTTGACGACCAGGAGGCCGTGCTCGGACGAGCCGTCGAGCTCGATGTAGCCGACATAGTCGTTGTTGTAGCCGAACTGACGGTTTTGCGCTTCCGCCGTCTGGTTGAGCGGGTCGAATTCGGGTGCGTCAGCGAAGATCGGATCGCCCCAGCGCAGCAGAATGTCGGCGTCGTAGCCTGATGCAACATGGTGCTTGTCATCGATGCCAGCCTCGACCTCGTCGAAGATGAAGGCGGACGCAGTGGCCGCGCGAGCATCGTCGGCGAGCAGGATGGCGATCGGGCTGACGGTGGCGGCAATGGCCGAGACGGCGAGCGAGCCCTGGAGAAAGCTGCGGCGGGAAAAGCGCTTGGCGATGATGTCGCCCATGGTGCGGTTGTCGGTCGGGTTGTGGCCGGGACCGTCATTCTCCTCGAGCATGCTCGTACGGAATTTCTGATCGCCTGGTGTGTACTGGTTCATCGTCTCGACCTCTGGCTTGGTGTTCGGCTTGGGGTTGGCCGAGACCGCTAATCGGACGAGATAACAGTAGCATGACAGTTTCGTCGGAAATCGGCCTTGATTATAGAGCCTCTCGGCGTTCATCCCGATTCAGGCGGGACGAGTTCCGATTTCTTGTTTGAGCATCTTTTTTTCCCAAAAGCGGTCCCCACTTTCTCGGCGCGGACTCGGGTTCGGAAGTGCTCTCAAACACATAAGGCAAACGGCAAGACGATGCGGCAGACACTGTGGAACAGGATCGAATTTTCGCTGCTGGCGGCGGGTATCATCATTGCCGGCGGCCTGTGGGGGTTCGTTGAACTTTCCGAAATCGCCCGCGACGCCGCCCCACACGCTTTCGACACCGATATATTGCTGGCGTTTCGCGTGGCGGGCGAGCCCAACAACCCGATCGGGCCGCTC
>NZ_JBFUKO010000248.1:0-7607 GCF_056400805.1 Aminobacter sp. P4_H6_2 | reverse complement strand
CTCAGGAGCAGCTCGATCTGGTTGGCCAGAAGTTCTTCGCTCAGAATCACGGCCAGGGAATCGTCGAGCACGCACGTGAAGTGCTTGCCCGCGAACTCGAAGGCGTGGCAAGCCTGCTGCGCAACGAGCGCACCCACTTGGAGCGCTATGGCAAGGTGCTCGACGAGACATCGAGCGGGCTGAACAGCCGCACTGCCATGTCGCAGGAACTGCTACAAAAGATCGTTGGCGTCATGTCGGTGGCAACTGCGTCTACCATCGACCACGGCAAGCAAGTGGCCAGCACGCTCAGCGACAAGTCAAGCGAACTCGAAAGCGTCAAATCGAAGCTCGAAGAGTACAAGAAGCTCGCTGATACCGATCCCCTCACCCACATCTGGAATCGTCGTGCCTTCGACCGGCGGATCGCCAAGATCTATAACGATAACAAGGGCATCCTGTTCAGTGCCCTAATCCTTGCAGATATCGACCGCTTCAAGGACATCAACGACCGGCACGGCCATCCGGTCGGCGACAAGATCCTGCGCATCATCGCCAGCATCTTCCAGTCCAGCGTTCATCGCGACATGTTCGTGGCCCGCACCGGCGGCGAGGAGTTCGCGCTGATCGTCGAGGGCACCACTGAGGAAGCCACCTACGAGATC
Organism: Aminobacter sp. P4_H6_2; assembly: GCF_056400805.1. Classification (NCBI taxonomy): domain Bacteria; kingdom Pseudomonadati; phylum Pseudomonadota; class Alphaproteobacteria; order Hyphomicrobiales; family Phyllobacteriaceae; genus Aminobacter; species Aminobacter sp. P4_H6_2. The sequence goes on along the minus strand of NZ_JBFUKO010000248.1, from coordinate 6,963 downwards.
GCCGACCGCGTTCGCCTGCTGGTTGCGCAGACGCAACTCAAGGAAATTCAGCCGGGCGTGAATTGCGGCCAGGTGACGGTTTCGATGGGCGTGTGCATGGCATCCGACGCCGAGAGTGCGGAAGACCTCTATGCCAAGGCTGACCGCGCGCTCTACCGATCCAAGCTGATCGGCCGCAACCGCGTCACCCGCTACTCGACGATCGCCGAACGCCAGGGCAAGAACTGGATGCTTTACAAGAAGGATTGACGCGAGGCTCGCCTTCGCCACGCCCATCTCTTTCCATAGGAATGTTTCTGGACTATATTTGCCAGAGAAATGGAGAGTTCGATGCGAAGTCATCCAGGATCAGAGACGGCCACRGCGCCCGGCAYAGTCATCACCAAGGCGACCTTGCGCGCAGCCGACCTGCTTGGCATCACCGCCAAGGTGCTTTCCTCCATCATCGGCGTGTCCGAAGCCACMGTCTCGCGCATGCGCAAGCAGGAATTCGCGCTGGACGCCGGGAGCAAACCGTTTGAGCTCGCTGTGCTGTTTGTCCGCCTGTTTCGCTCGCTCGACGCGATTGTTGGCGGCGACGAACCGATAGCCCGTGAATGGCTGCGCAACGAAAATACGGCACTTGGTGCTGTGCCGCTCGAAAAAATCGTGACCATAGCCGGGCTTGTCGATGTCATTGCCTATCTGGACGCCCGCCGCGCTCTCATCTGAGGCGCGCTCCCTCGACGGCCGCTGCTGGCGGCTGGTCGAGGCACAACACCGTGTCTCCACCTTGAAGCTCGTCGATGACCTCGATGAGCAAGCAGCTCTCGAAGAACTGATCGAGGCGACCAAGCCGGTCGTCCCGCTCGAATGCCGGCACCTGCATTATCTCCTGGCAACGCCGTTCCGCTACGGCTCGAACTATCCCAGCGGTTCGCGTTTCCGCCGCGCCGGCAAGACACTCGGCGTCTACTACGCGGCAGAGACGGTGGAAACCGCGGTTTCGGAAATGGCCTTTTACCGGCTGCTGTTCTTTTCGGAGTCGCCCGATACACCCTGGCCGAGCGACGCAGCCGAATACACCGCGTTTTCAGCAGCCATCAAAACACCTCGTGCCACCGACCTGACCGTTCCGCCACTTGCTCAGGACGCAACAGCCTGGACGCATCCGACCGACTATTCAGCCTGCCAGCAACTGGCCGATACGGCCCGCGAGGCCGGCTGCGAGGCAATCCGCTACCACTCTGTGCGCGACCCCGTCGGCGGTGCCAATGTCGCATTGCTCACCTGCCGGGTCTTTGCAAAACCCGCACCCGTGGAGCGCCAGACCTGGCGCATTCGCCTCGGCCAGTCCGGCGTCCAGGCCATCTGCGAATACCCCGAAATCCGTATCGGCTTTGACCGAACGACCTTCGCGGCCGATCCACGCCTTCAGCGCATGCGCTGGCAGCGGAATTGAAAAAGGCGCCGATCGAAACCGGCGCCTTCTTGATTCATTGAACCCGGTTTGCGGATCAGGCGTTGACGGCTTTCTTCGCCGGCGTCGGCGCGCTCTTGCGGAGCAGTTCCGAAACCAGGAAAGCGAGCTCGATCGCCTGGTCGGCGTTGAGACGCGGGTCGCAATGGGTGTGGTAGCGATCCTGCAGCTCTTCCGCCAAAATGGCGCGGGCGCCGCCGGTGCATTCCGTCACATTGTTGCCGGTCATCTCGACATGGATGCCGCCTGGGTGCGTGCCCTCGGAGCGGTGGATGTCGAAGAAGCTCTGCACTTCGCTTAGGATACGGTCGAAAGGCCGCGTCTTGTAGCCGGCAGCGGTGATCGTGTTGCCGTGCATCGGGTCGCACGACCAAACGACCTTGCGGCCTTCCTTCTCGACGGCCCGGATCAGCTTCGGCAGGTGATCGCCAACCTTGTCGTGGCCGAAGCGCGCGATAAGGGTCAGACGGCCGGCCTCGTTTTCCGGGTTGAGGAGGTCGATCAGCTTCAGCAGGCTGTCAGGCGTCAGCGACGGACCGCATTTGAGACCGAGCGGATTCTTGACGCCACGGCAGTACTCGACATGGGCATGATCGGGCTGGCGCGTACGGTCGCCGATCCAGATCATGTGGCCGGACGTCGCGTACCAGTCGCCCGAGGTCGAGTCGACACGGGTCAGCGCCTGCTCGTAGCCAAGCAGCAGTGCCTCATGGCTGGTGTAGAAATCGGTCTCGCGCAGCGCGTAGTTGGTCTCGGACGTGATGCCGACCGCACGCATGAAATCCATGGTCTCGGTGATGCGGTTGGCCAGTGCCTCGTAGCGCTCGCCCTGCGGGCTGTTCGACACAAAGCCGAGCATCCACTGATGCACGTTCTCAAGGCTGGCATAGCCACCCTGAGCGAAGGCGCGCAGAAGGTTCAGCGTCGCAGCCGACTGCCGGTAAGCCATCTCCTGGCGCGCCGGATCGGGCACGCGCGACTTCTCGTCGAAGGCAGGGCCGTTGATGATGTCGCCGCGGTAGCTCGGCAGCGTCACATCGCCCTTGGTCTCGTTGTCGGACGAACGCGGCTTGGCGAACTGGCCGGCGATGCGGCCAACCTTCACCACCGGCTGCGCGCCGGCGAAGGTCAGCACGACCGACATCTGGAGGAAGACGCGGAAGAAATCGCGGATGTTGTCGGCGCCATGTTCGGCAAAGCTTTCGGCGCAATCGCCGCCCTGGAGCAGGAAGGCTTCGCCATTGGCGACGGCAGCAAGCTGCTTCTTCAGCTTGCGCGCCTCACCTGCAAAAACCAAGGGGGGAAAGGTTGCGAGACGGGCTTCCGTTTCTGCGAGCGCCGCAAAGTCCGGATAAGCCGGGACCTGCTGGATCGGCATGCTTCTCCAGGAATTCGGTGACCATTTCGTCATGTTCGCACCTAAAAAGTTCGCTAACGGGCACCTCACCCGCGCCATAGCCCGCCATTGCGGGAACGCGGCTCCTTACACGATGAGGAGCCCCTAATCTACCCCGGAACATGCCCGAGATCGAACGTTTCCCTGCGGAAGGTTCCAGGAGGCCGCAGCGTCAACTGTCGACGCGCGCGCCGTCCTTCACCAGATAGGTCGGCTTGTACATCGTTACCAGTTCTTCGGCGGCCGTGGGGTGCACCGCCATGGTACGATCGAAGTCGTCCTTGGTCAGTCCCGCCTTGAGCGTGATGCCCAGCAGCTGCGCCATTTCGCCGGCGTCGGGGCCGAGCACATGAGCGCCAAGCACAAGCCGCGTGTCACCGTCGACAACCAGCTTCATCAGCATCTTTTCCAGGCGTCCCGAAAGCGTGTGGCGCATCGGGCGGAAGCTGGTGCGGTAGATTTCGAGATGCCTGAAGCGCTTGGCCGCATCGTCTTCGGACAGGCCTACTGTGCCGATCTCGGGCTGCGAAAACACGGCGGTCGCCACGCAATCGTGATCAGGCTCGGTCGGATTGTTCCTGAACGCCGTTTCAACGAAACACATAGCCTCATGGATCGCGACAGGCGTGAGCTGGACGCGATTGGTGACGTCGCCGACTGCCCAGATATTCTCGACGTTGGTCCGCGACAGACGGTCAACGACTATCGCGCCTGCCCTGTCCATCGCCACGCCGGCAGCTTCGAGGCCGAGGTTTTCGGTGTTGGGCGTGCGGCCGATGGCCAAAAGCACCTGGTCGACAGTCAGCGACTGGCCTGAGCTGAGCTTGACATCGAGCCGACCGTCGCTGCGCTTGACCACTTCCTGCGAAACGGAATGCAGCAGGATCTTGATGCCTTTCTGCTCCATCGTCTCATGCAAGGTGCGCCTGAGGTCCATGTCGAAGCGGCTAAGGATTTCCTTGCCGCGATAGACCAGGGTCGTTTCAACGCCGAGCCCGTGGAAGATGTTGGCGAATTCGACGGCGATGTAGCCGCCGCCTTCGATCATGATCGCCTTGGGCAGAACAGGAAGATCGAAGACCTCGTTGGAATAGATGCAATGTTCATGCCCCGGCAGTGCCGGGTGCGCAGCGGCCCGTCCACCGGTGGCGATCAGGATCTGGTCAGCGGTCACAGTGCGGTTTTCCGCCTCGATCCGGATGGTGTGGCTGTCAACGAGAACGGCCCGCGACTGGATCGTTTCGCCGCCAGAGCCTTCGACATTGCGCTTGTAGATCGCCTCAAGCCGCGAAATCTCGCGCTCCTTGTTGGCGACCAGCGTGCCCCAGTCGAACTTGGCTTCGCCAACGGTCCAGCCATAGCCGGCAGCGTCTTCGAAATGCTCGGGGAACTGCGAGGCGTAGACATAGAGCTTCTTGGGCACGCAACCGCGAATGACGCAGGTGCCGCCGAAACGGAACTCTTCGGCCAATGCAACGCGTTTGCCCAGGGCCGCTGCAACGCGCGCGGCGCGCACGCCGCCCGAGCCGCCGCCGATGACGAAGAGATCGTAGTCGTACTGGGCCATGATGTCCTTCCTGCGGTTAGAGCAGCGCACGCGCGATGGCGCGCAAAGGTCGCTCTAAGTCTTTGAAACTGCGCATCGCCTTGGATGCGATGTGGTTGGGGCACAGGTAGTGGCAGCAGCGCCAAAAGAAWAGCCCGGCAATTGCCGGGCTCCTGGATCGTGACCGTTGGTCGCGGCTGATCAGTTCTTGGGTGCGGCCGGTGCAGCGCCTTCAGCAGGGGCCGCGCCGTCCGTTACAGCCGGGGCCGCGGTGCCCATGACTGCCTTCAGCTGCTCGCCAACCTGCTCGGAGAGATCACGGGCGATGCCGTTCTGCCAGATCTCAGCGGCCTTGACCAATTCACGCGAGGCGATCGGACCATTCTCGATCAGCTTCTTGCCAGCTTCGGAATTGTAGAAGGCAGCAATGTCGGTGAGGTTCTGCTCGGAAAACGCCTTGGCATAAGCAAGTGCCGACTCACGCTCCAGGTCGGCGCGGCGGGAGGCCATGGCCAGCGTCTTTTCATCGACGGTCTTGGTGATCACTTCCTGCATGTCGGGGTTCTGCTGGATAAGCTGCTGCTTAAGGGCAGCGGCAGCCTGCGGCAGGATCGCATCAAAGCTGTCGGTCGCGTGGATCGCAGCAATCGCCGCGTGCGCTGCCTTGATGTGGGATTCGCCGATTTCCTGGGCCTGGGCCGAGAATGCGACGGCCGCGAATGCCGAAGCCGCCACCATGACGGAGAAGCGGCGAAGCCGGTTTGTCAAAATCATGATGAATAGAACTCCTGTTTAGCGGGTCGGATGGACGGTTCTGACACCATCCGAGCCGGCGATGACGGCAACGGTGGCCAGACCCAGAAAGAGACCGTGCTCCACCACGCCGGGGATGGCGTGCAGGGCATCGGAAAGCGCTCTTGTATCGGGAATGCGGCCAAAAGATGCATCGATAATGAAATGTCCACCGTCGGTTACGAAGGCCTCGCCGCCGACTTTACGCAGCACGAGCGGCCCCGAAAGACCAAGCTTCGCAGCCGCCTTGCCAATGGCGATTTCGGTGGCCTTGAGGCCGAACGGATTGACCTCGATCGGCAGTGGGAAACGACCAAGCGTGTCGACCAGCTTGGTCTCGTCGGCAATGACGACCATGCGCGCCGAGGCGGCAGCCACGATCTTTTCGCGCAGCAGCGCACCGCCACCGCCCTTTACGAGCGTCAGGGCGGGATCGATCTCGTCGGCACCGTCGATGGTCAGGTCGAGTTCGGGCGTCTCCTCAAGCGTCGACAGCGGCACCGATAGTTCGCGGCAAAGCGCAGCTGTGCGCTCCGACGTCGGCACGCCGATGACCTGCATGCCGGCGGCAACCTTCGCGGCCAACAGTCTGACGAACTCCTCAGCCGTCGAACCGGTCCCGATGCCGAGGCGCATTCCGCTCTCGACATAGCCCAAGGCGGCGCGTGCCGCCTCGATTTTCAAAGCCTTGGCATCCATGATTGTTCGCAAAATCCTCGAATATCAGGCTTGGCTCCTACCATTTTTGCCCGTTGGGTCAAAGGCTTTATGACCTCCGGCTTGCGCCATGGCAGGCCCGGGGCTATCGCCTCTGCGACGTATAAACCTGTGAAAGCGAGCCATGTCCAAACCGATCATCGTTTTCGATCTCGACGGAACCCTTGTCGATACCGCTCCTGACTTGCTCGACAGCCTGAACCACACGCTGGTTGCCGGCGGTCTTGCGGAAGTCGACGACACCGCCTTCCGTCGCTTCGTCGGCCAAGGTGGCCGGGTGATGATCGAACGCGCCTACACCTCGCAGCAAAAGCAATTGGCTGCCGCCGAGCACGACCGCCTGCATGACATTTTCCTCGGCCATTACACGGCAAACATTCCGGGCCGCTCGCTGCCTTACCCTGGCGTGGTTGCAGCCATGGATCGCTTCGCTTCGGCAGGCTACCTGCTCGCTGTCTGCACCAACAAATACGAAAGCCTCGCCATGGGCCTGATCGGGGCACTTGGGCTGTCCGACCGCTTCGCTGCCATCACCGGCCCTGAAACCTTCGGCATCCGCAAGCCCGACCCCAGGCACCTGACTGAAACCATCGCCAAGGCGGGCGGCGACGTGTCGCGCGCCGTGATGGTCGGCGATTCGGTTACCGACATCGATACGGCCAAGGCAGCTGGAATTCCCGTGGTGGCCGTCGACTTCGGCTACACCGAGCGCCACGTGCGTGAATTCGAGCCTTCGGTGATCATCTCGCACTATGACGAATTGACGCTTGGCATGGCACAAAAGCTGATTGACGCAGCAAGTCGCTAAAGTCGCCTTGACACGACTCCCAGCCCTCCCCTATATCGCCCGAACGTTCGGCCCTTAAGGCCTCGGACGGGCGATTAGCTCAGCGGGAGAGCACACCCTTCACACGGGTGGGGTCGCAGGTTCAATCCCTGCATCGCCCACCATATTTTCAAGCACTTAGCCACGTCGCAAATCTCCCTTTTACAGTTTCAGCACAGTCTCACCTGAGGGCTGTTCAGCGTTTGATCCTGCTGCCCGCCTAAGGG
>NZ_JBFUKO010000247.1:0-7610 GCF_056400805.1 Aminobacter sp. P4_H6_2 | reverse complement strand
GGGACAAGGTCCTCGGGGAATTCATGACCGTTGCGATGGCAGAGGTTGAGCACACCATAGGTGATGCGGGTCGACGCACCGCCCGGCTGAACGTCGCACAGGCGCACCGCCACCATGCCATGCCGGCGGTTTGCCGAAAGCTTGAGTCTGATGACCGGGCCGCCGACGATATCAAGCGGGGCGTCGAGCGGGGTGCTGTCGAAGCAGGCCGATTTGGCGTCGTCGACGCGCTGGTCGCCTGGCAATTCAGGCCCGAGCCAGATGGCGCAATATTCGCCCCCCGCCATGCCGCAATCCTGCGGTGAGTTGATCTCGACGGGTTTTCCGAGACCAGCGGCTTCGGCCAATCGGCCGTTCGTGCCGAACGTGAGGCGCTTGCTGGCAATGTTGGCGGAAGGCCATTGCTGCTCGGCGATCCAGCGACCCTGGCGTTCGAGATACCAGTCGCGCGGGGGTTCGGAATCCATGACGTAGAGCCGCATTGCCGGGTCGCTTTCGACGCCGTTTTCGATGCCTTTCARCCAGCGRTCCCACCAGCGCAGSGCTTCCTGCAGGAAGCCGATGGCTGGCTTGGGTACGGCGAAATGCGGGTATTTGTGGACCCACGGCCCAACGATGCCCTTGACCGGCGCCTGTACGCCCTCGACCAGCCGCGACACCGTATTCTTGTAGGCGTCGCCCCAGCCGCCGACTGCCAGCACGGCAGCCTTGATCGCCGGAAAATCTTCGCAGACCGAGCCGCGTTTCCAATAGGCGTCGCGGGTCTGGTGCTTGAGCCAGAGCGCAGGCAGGAACGGCTCATTTTCGAGTCGGTCGAGCCACATGTCGCGCCATTTGTCGCCAACCAGGGCCGGGTCTGGCGGCCGCGACGAATAAGACAGCATGGTCGCGCCCCAGCCCATGTTCTCGTTGAGCAGAAGGCCGCCCTTGTAGTGGATGTCGTCGGCGTAGCGGTCGTCGGTCGAGCACAAGGTGATGACCGCCTTCAGTGCCGGCGGCTGCTTGGCCGCCACCTGCAGGCCGTTGAAGCCGCCCCAGGAAATACCCATCATGCCGGCGTTGCCGTTGCACCAGGGCTGGGCCGCTGCCCAGGCGATCACGTTGCAGGCGTCCTGCCACTCCTGCTCGGAATATTCGTCCTCCATCAGCCCTTCGGAATCACCATTGCCGCGCATGTCGACACGAATGCAGGCATAGCCGTGGCCGGCGAAATAAGGGTGGGTGAGGTTGTCGCGCGCCGTGGTGCCGTCGCGCTTGCGGTAGGGCAGATGCTCGATGATGACCGGCACCGGGTCCTGGTCGGCATCAGCGGGCATCCACACCCGCGCCGACAGGCGGCAGCCATCGGGCATAACGATGCCCATGTCGGGAAACTCGACGATGTCGCGCGGGAATTCGGTGATGGTTTTCATGCTTGGCTCCTGCGCCATCAGTAGGGCGCAGGCTGGCCGAAGCAAGAGCAACACGTGGGCCAGCGAACGGAATTCACTGGCCAGTTCGCGTCAATTCAGCGGAATGTCGTTGTCGATTTTGCCGGCCTGATAGGCGCCTGACATCTCGTCATAGCGCGCCGAGATTTTTGCGATGCGATCCTCCAGCCGCTTGCGGTCGGGCTCGGGAAGTTCGCGTACGAGCTTGCGCAGCGAATAGCTCTTCCAATAGGCATTTTCAGCGTTGTAGCCGCCCGGCTCCAGCGTGAAGACCTCTTTGAGGATCTTCAAATCATGCGGGATGGCAAAGCTGTCGCGCGAATCCTCGTGGCTGAAGAGATAGTAGAAATTGTCGAAGCCGGCCCAGGTGATGGCCGACAGGCACAGCGAGCAAGGCTCATGCGTCGACAAGAAGATGCAGTCCTTGGTCTCGGGCCGGTTGTCCCTAGGCATTTCGTAGAAGCGCTTCAGGCAGTGCAYYTCGCCATGCCAGAGCGGGTTTTCSATCTCGTTGTTGGTCTCGGCCAGCACCAGCGAGCGGTCGCTCTTGTTGAGCAGTGCAGCGCCAAACAGCTTGTTGCCCTTGGCCACGCCTTGCGCCGTCTTGGGTACGATGTCGTCTTCGATGACGTCGAACAGGCGCTCGATCAGGGAAAGCTCGGCCATGATGTCAAAACCCTTCGGGCAGGACGATTTCGTAAGGATGCGAGAAGTGGAACTCCTCGAGATTGGAGCCTGCGCCGCCGCGGTCGACAACGACGAAATCCTGGTTCTCGCCGATCGGCGTCAGCACCCCGTGCCACAGATTGCGCGGGTAATTCACGCCCTGTCCGGGCGAGGTGATGAAGGCATGCGGCTCGCCCGGGCCGTCGCCGATGTCGTGACAAACGACAACCAGATAGGGCCGTGGCGTAAGCGGRATGAAGGCCTGGCTGCCGAACGGRTGRCGCTCGACCATGGWSAGCTTCAGCGGGAATGGATAGGGCGTGCCCTTGAAGATGTTGATGATGACATGGCCATCCGGCCCTGACGCCTCGGCGCGAGCGAGCGCGTGATAGCGCTCGCATTTGCCTGAATTGATCGGGTAGTGGCTGTCGCAGTTGGTGTCGATCACCTCGCCGAATTCGGCGAAGTTCTCCCGCGTCAGCGGCTTGGCCACGATCCGCTTCATTTCACCCGACATGGCGGACCCTCAGCGGCGGCGCGTGGCGTTGAAGGCGCCGAGTTGCATGTGGCGGTTGACGTCCTTGTAGAGCAGGTAGCGGAACTTGCCGGGGCCACCGGCATAGCAGGCCTGCGGGCAGAAGGCGCGTAGCCACATGAAGTCACCGGCTTCGACCTCGACCCAGTCGTTGTTCAGCCGGTACACTGCCTTGCCTTCCAAGACATAGAGACCATGCTCCATGACGTGGGTTTCCGGGAAGGGGATGATGCCGCCCGGTTCGAAGGTCACCACCGTGACATGCATGTCGTGGCGCAGGTCGTTGGGGTCGACAAAGCGGGTGGTCGCCCACCTGCCGTCCGTGTCCGGCATGGCGTTCGGCTCGATTTCATTGTCATTCAGGAACAACGGATCGGGCGCATCGAGGCCGTCGACATATTCATAAGCCTTGCGGATCCAGTGGAAGCGCGCGGTCTCGGTGCCGGCATTGCGCATCGTCCAGCCGCTCGCCGGCGGCAGGTAGGCGTAGCCGCCCGGCGTCAGCACATGGCTCTTGCCTGATATCGTTACGGTCACTTCGCCTTCGACGACGAAGAACACACCCTCAGCACCAACATCCGGTTCCGGCCGCTCGCTGCCGCCGCCGGGCTGAACTTCCATGATGTATTGCGAGAAGGTCTCGGCAAATCCCGACAGGGGACGTGCGATGACCCACAGCCGCGTGCCGTCCCAATGCGGCAGGAAGCTGGTGACGATGTCCGAGAACTCGCGCTTGGGGATCACCGCATAGGCTTCGGTGAAGACGGCGCGGTCGGTGATCAGGTCGGTCTGAGGCGGCAAGCCGCCTTTCGGAGCGTAGTAGGAGCGGTTTGCCATGTTCTCTTAGCTTGGAAGGAGGTCGTGAAGTCGATACCAGGCGATGCGTTCCACCTGCTTGCAGGCAGTGGGGAATTCCTGGTCGCGGTTGTTGGCGATGCGGGTCTCGAACGCCTTCAATATGCTTGCCTTGTCGTTATCGCGCACCGCGATGATGAAGGGGAAGCCGAACTTCTCGACATAGGCGGTGTTGAGTTCGGTGAAACGGGCGCGCTCGGCGTCGGTCAGCGCGTCGAGGCCGGCGGACGCCTGCTCTTTGGTCGATTCTTCCGTCAGGCGCTTGGCCTGGGCCAGTTTGCCGGCAAGGTCGGGGTGGGCGGTCAAAACGCTGAGGCGCTCAGCTTCGCTTGCCGAGCGGAAAGGGCGGCACAGCGCGTTGTGCAGGCCGCCAGCACTGTCATGGGCCGGTCCGAGCTCCAGTTCGAAAGCGCGTTCGGCGATCCAAGGCGAATGCTCGAAGATTGAGCCGAAGCGCTGGACGAATTCGTCGCGCGCCATGCGCGAGGGGCGCAGCGCCTGCGGCTGGTAGGGATGATGCTCCTGCCAGTGCGCGGCGATGTCCTGGCGGCGGGCCAGCCAGACCCTGTCGTGGTCCTGCACATATTGGATGAAACGGCGCAGTGCTTCGGCGCGGCCCGGACGGCCGACGAGGCGGCAGTGCAGGCCGATGCTCATCATGCGCGGCCGGCCGGCGGCACCCTCGCGATAGAGCGTGTCGAAGCTGTCCTTGAGATAGGCGTAGAACTGGTCGCCCGAATTGAACCCTTGGGCTGTGGCAAAACGCATGTCGTTGGCGTCGAGCGTGTAGGGGATGACAAGCTGCGGTGCGATCGCGTTGCCGTGGCCGTCATGGTCGAGCCAGTAGGGCAGCTCGTCGTCATAGGTATCGGAAATCCACTCGAAGCCGCCTTCGGCAGCGGCGAGGCGAACCGAATAGACCGAAGTGCGGCCGAGATAGAGGCCCTTGGGCCGTTCGCCGACGACTTCAGTGTGCAGGCGAATCGCTTCGAGGAGATCGGCGCGCTCGACGGCTTCGTCGTGGTCGCGGTAGTCGATCCAGCGCAGGCCGTGCGAAGCGATTTCCCAATCGGCGTCCTGCATCGCCGCGACATGATCGGGGGAACGTGCAAGGGCGGTTGCCACGCCATAAACGGTAACAGGGACCTTGGCCTCGGTGAACATGCGATGCAGCCGCCAGAAGCCGGCGCGGGCGCCATATTCGTAGATCGATTCCATGTTCCAGTGGCGCTTGCCTGGCCAGGGAGCAGCGCCCATGACTTCGGACAAGAACGCCTCGGAGGCGGCGTCGCCGTGGAGAATGTTGTTTTCGCCGCCCTCTTCGTAGTTGACCACGAACTGCACGCAGACATTCGCATTGCCTGGCCACTGCGGGTGGGGTGGATTGGCGCCGTAGCCGCGCATATCTCTTACGTAACGCATGGTCCCTCGAAATTCGGTCTCTTGCCGGGCACTTGAGCAGAATAGCGAAAGGAGCGGCAGACATTCCCTCGAAAAAATTTGAAAGTCTTTTTGTAGTGCTCTGCTCGACCACACCTTATGCAATGGCCTTAAATGGCGCAAAATCTACTGTGATGGCGCGTATCGCCAATAGGGAGAGCGAATGACAAAGGCCGAAGGCGGACGCCTTACCACTCATGTCCTTGATACTGCCACCGGAAAGCCTGCCGAGGGGCTGTCGATTTCGCTGTTTCGAATCGAAGGCGATGCGCGGACCCTGCTCAAGAAAGTCGCCACCAATGCCGACGGACGTTGCGACGCGCCGCTACTGATCGGCGATGAATTCCTGACCGGTGAATATGAACTGGTCTTCGCGGCCGGCGATTATCTGCGCGGGCTTGGCACCGATCTGCCCAAGCCGGCCTTCCTCGACATCGTGCCGATCCGCTTTGGCATGGCCGAGCGCACCCATTATCACGTGCCGCTGTTGATCTCGCCCTTCGGCTATTCCACCTATAGGGGGAGCTGAGCCATGGCGACGGTCAAGACACGCAACGAGATCCGCTTCATCCTCAATGGCGAGGATGTGGCGCTGGGCAATATTGCGCCCTCCGAGACACTGCTCGACTATCTCCGACTGAAACGCACGCTGCGCGGCACCAAGGAAGGCTGCGCTGAAGGCGACTGCGGCGCCTGCACGGTGCTGGTCGGCCGGCTCTCCGGCGGCAAGCTCGTCTACGAGAGCGTCAATGCCTGCATCCGCTTCATGGGCTCGCTCGACGGCTGCCATGTCGTGACGGTCGAGCACCTGCGCGGCGAAAACGGCAATCTGCATCCGGTGCAGCAGGCAATGGTCGACTTCCACGGCTCGCAATGCGGCTTCTGCACGCCGGGCTTCGTCATGTCGCTTTACGGCCTGTGGATGAAATCACCGGAGCCGTCGGACGCCGAAATCGAAAAGGCGCTGCAGGGCAATTTGTGCCGCTGCACCGGCTACGAAGCGATCATGCGCGCCGCACGTGCCATTTCCGACTACGGCAAGGTCGCCAAGGACCCGCTTTTGGCCGAACGCAAGGCGATCACCACACGCCTTGAGGCCCTCAAGGACGGCACCCGCGTCGAGATCGGCGAAGGCAAGTCGCGTCTTGTCGTGCCGGCCGATGTCGACGACCTCGCCGCCGTACTGGACAAGGAGCCGGGTGCGACCATCGTCGCTGGCTCGACCGACGTCGGCCTGTGGGTCACCAAGCATATGCGCGAGATCGCGCCGGCCGTGTTCATCGCCAATATCGATGGCCTGCATGGCATGTCGGAGGACAAGGGCGTCATTACGATCGGCGCCGGCGTCACCTACACCGAAGCCTTCGCCATGCTGTCGAAGCGCATCCCGGCACTTGGGCCGCTGTTCGACCGCCTCGGCGGCGAGCAGGTGCGTAACATGGGCACCATCGGCGGCAATATCGCCAACGGCTCGCCGATCGGCGACACGCCGCCGCCGCTGATCGCGCTTGGCGCGACGCTGACGCTGCGCAAGGGCAAGACGCGGCGGACCATTTCGCTGCAGGATTTCTTCATCGCCTATGGCAAGCAGGACCGTGCGGCCGGCGAGTTCGTCGAGGCCGTGCATGTGCCGGTGCCGGAAAAGGGCGAAAAGTTCGCCGTCTACAAGGTGACCAAGCGCCGTGACGAGGATATCACCGCCACGCTCGGCGCGTTCTGGCTGAAGCTTGCCAAGGACGGAACTGTGGCTGAGCTGCGCATCGCTTATGGTGGCATGGCCGCGACACCAAAGCGCGCTTCGGCGGTCGAGGCGGCGCTTGTCGGCAGGCCGTGGACCGAAGTGACGGTCGAGGCCGCGATGGCGAAATATGCCGAAGCCTTCACGCCGCTGACCGACATGCGTGCCACCGCCGAATATCGTGCGCTGGCGGCAAGGAACCTGCTGCTGCGCTTCTACATRGAAACGACCGGCACCAAGGCGCCGCTGCAAGTATCGAGATACGAGGCTGCGTGAGATGACCGAGCACACTCCAAACCTCAAGGCCGCGAAAATCACTGGCGGTGTCGCCACCGACCAGCGCCACGATTCCGCGCACAAGCATGTCGCCGGTACCGCCGTCTACATCGACGACATGCCCGAGCCGGCGGGCACGCTGCACATCGGCCTTGGCCTGTCGAATGTCGCGCATGGCACGCTGAAGAACGTCGAACTTTCGGCCGTGCGGTCCGCGCCCGGCGTGGTCGACGTTCTGACCTATGCCGATGTACCCGGTGAGAACGATGTCTCGCCAAGCGGCATGCATGACGACCCGGTCTTTGCCCAGGGCAAGGTGCAGTTCCATGGCCAGCCGATCTTCGCTGTCATTGCCGAAACGCGCGAGCAGGCTCGCCGCGCGGCGCGGCTCGCCAAGATCGAATATGAAGAACTGCCCGCGATCATCAGTATCTGGGATCTCGATACTGAGAAGGACAAGCAGGTTGCGAGCCCGCTGACGTTGACGCGTGGCGACGCTGCAGCTGCCATCGCTGCGGCACCCCGTCGAGTGAAGGGGCGCATGAAGCTCGGCGGCCAGGACCATTTCTATCTCGAAGGCCAGATTTCGCTGGCGGTGCCCGGTGAAGACGACGAGGTAACGGTCTATTGCTCAACGCAAGGCCCTAGCGAAACCCAGCATCTGGTCGCC
>NZ_JBFUKO010000246.1:0-7620 GCF_056400805.1 Aminobacter sp. P4_H6_2 | reverse complement strand
GCGTTCGGCCATGCTCGCCTATCAGACCTTCGCGCCAAACCGTCGGCAAGGCATCGCACGGGAGGCGTGCATTGCCGTCATGGATCATCTCGTCTCGGTCCACAACCTCGCGCGGTTTGTGGCGGAGATCGATACGCTCAATGTAGCTTCCAGAATGCTCCTGGAATCCCTGCATTTTCGACAGATCGGCCTGAAAAGAAATGCGGATCATTTCAAAGGACGATCAAGCGACGAATTCACCTACGAGCTGCGGGTTGAACGCTGATCATTTTGGCCAGCGCTACACCACCATGGGCGACATGGTCGACTGCTGGGCAAGCAGGTCGGCAACCGTCTCCAGGCTTGCCGAAAGCGACGCGTGATCAGGGGCAGCTCCCAGCCCAAGCCGCACGGCTTCAGGCGCCGGACCCGTGACTGAAAAGGCGTCGCTGGTGACGACGCCGATCCCGGCCGAGCGCAAGCGCGCGGCAAAATCGCTGCGGTTCCAATGGCCGGGAAGCTTGAGCCAGACATGGACGCCCTCGGGGTTGGCCTGAACCAGCTTTGCCGGCAGAATGCTCGACACAATGGCCTGGCGCTGCCTTGCCTCGGCCCTGATCGCTGCCAGGACGGAGAGGGCAACGCCATTTTCGATCCAGCGCGTCGCGACAGCCGCAGTCAGCGGCGAGGCCATGCCGGCTGTGGCGCGGATCGCGCCTGCCAGATGGGCTGTGGTGCGCCCTTGCGGGACCACCACATAGGCTATGCGCAAAGCCGGTGCCACGCATTTGGCGAGGCCGGCGATGTGGTAGACGATGTCGGGCGCAAGTGCTGCCAAGGTCGCCGCCGGATGGACTGGCAGGGCGCCGTAGGCATCGTCCTCGACGATCAGCACATTGTACTGGCGCGCGATCGAAATGATACGCTCGCGCCGGGCAAGCGACAGCGTCGCCGTCGTCGGGTTGTGCAGCGTCGGCGTACAATAAAGCAGTTTCGGCGCGCGTTCGCGGCAGATTTCCTCAAACGCGTCTGGAACAAGGCCTTGCGCGTCCATCGTGACAGCGGCGACCGCGATGCGCTGATGCTCGGCAACTGCCAGCAGGCCGGGATAGGTCAGTGCCTCGGCACAGATCGTCTCGCCAGGTGCTGCCAGCGCGCCGATCAGCGCCAGCAGCGCGCCCTGGGCGCCGGGACAGACCATCAAGCGGCCAGGGCCGATGTCGCCGAGGCGGGGCGCGAGCCACATGGCACCGGCGGCTCTGTCGCGCGACGTGCCCCCGGCCTCCTGATAGCGCATCAGAAGGTCGAGCCCGTCGCCGGCTCTGAGTTCGGTGATGCCGTCCCACATCTTGGCCGCCAGTTCGGGATCATTGAAACGCGGCGGCAGGTTCATGCTCATGTCGATGATGCCGGTGACCGCAGCCGACGCACCTACCGGGCGTTGTGCCCGGACATAGGTGCCCTGGCCGACGCGTCCCTCGACCAGCCCGCGCTTGCGTGCCTCGGCATAGGCGCGGCTCACGGTCGTGAAGTCGATGCCGAGCTGGTCGGCGAGCGTGCGCTGGGGCGGCAGGCGAAATCCGGCAGGCAGCCGGCCCGCCGCGATATCGGTCGAAAGGGCGTCTGCAATTGCCAAATAGAGCGGCCCGCCGGCCTTCGAGACAGAAGGTGACCAGGTTGTTGTCATGACGTTGCAGGCTCCATCACCATTTGCTCCATATATATGCACAATGTATGGTGATGACCACTACCTTTGCCTGTCAGGCAGGCAGGTGCCGTGTGCGTCGATCGCATCACTTTTTTGTTTCGGTCTCGGGCCAGACAATGCATCGACGCCGGGATCGCGCGGGAATAGGCTCGGCGTCGCTTGGTCGTCACAAGGCAAAATCAGATTAGCCGATGCTCGCTGCAACGGCCCGCATTGGTCCTTCCACCAAAGACGACCTGCCACCGGACGCAAACGGCTCGAATTCAATCGAAGAAGGAGACTGGTCATGCCATCGGTAAAGAATATCGTTCTGGTCCACGGCGCATGGGGCGATGCCTCGCACTGGCGTCACGTCATTCCGCTGCTCCACGCCAAGGGCTACAAGCTCGCCGCGGTACAGAACCCGCTGACGTCGCTGGCCGACGATATCGAACGCACCACCAAGCTCGCCGCCGCCCAGGACGGACCGACGCTGCTGGTCGGCCACTCCTATGGCGGGGCGGTGATCACCGGTGCGGGTCATGCGCCAAACGTTGCCGGGCTGGTCTATATCGCTGCCTTCGCGCCCGATGAAGGCGACAGCCTGGGCAGCATCTTTGCCCGGCGCGAGCCACCGTCAGGTGCCGCAAGCATCCGCCCCGACAAGGACGGCTTCCTGTGGCTGGCCCAAGACAGCTTCCGCCAGAGTTTCGGCCAGGATCTGAGCGAGACCGATGCTTTGGTGATGGCGGTGACGCAAAAGCCGATATCCGGGCGCTGCTTCGAGGACAAGTCGGGGCCGGCGGCATGGCACAGCAAGCCGAGCTGGTATCAGGTCTCAAGCCGCGACCACATGATCCCGCCCGAGACCGAGCAGTGGATGGCCGACCGCATGAAGACGCGCAAGACCATCACACTTGACGCAAGCCACGCCTCGCTGGCTTCGCATCCCAAAGAGGTTGCCGCGCTGATCGATGAGGCGGCAAAGTCGTTTTAGGCGATGGCCCGCACGCCTGCGCTGCTGCGTAGCCGTGCGGGCGGCCAAAAGTGCCGCACCCCGCGACCATGCCTTTCCACCGCAAAATCTGAGTTTGCCGGTTTAAAGCCGCAATCCGCAGGCTATTCCTTGCAGCTTCCCGATCAATCTGATTCCCTGAGCCAGTCCGATTCGGGCAGGGGCGCTGCGCAGGAAACGGAACCATGAGCACTTCCAAGAAACCTGAAATCTCGGAAATGAGGCCGAAGCTGACCGTTATCGGTGTCGGCGGCGGCGGCGGCAACGCCGTCAACAACATGATCACCGAGGGCCTGGAAGGCACCGAGTTCATCGCCGCCAATACCGATGCCCAGGCGCTGACGATGTCGAAGGCCACAAGGCTGGTCCAGCTGGGCGCTGTGGCGACCGAAGGCCTGGGTGCGGGCTCGTTGCCCGAGATTGGCCAGGCCGCGGCTGAAGAATCGATCCACGAGATCATGGACCAGCTCGCCGGCACGCATATGTGCTTCGTCACCGCCGGCATGGGCGGCGGCACCGGAACCGGTGCTGCACCTGTGATCGCGCGCGCGGCGCGGGCGGCGGGCATCCTGACCGTTGCGATCGTCACAAAACCCTTCACCTTCGAAGGCAAGCGCCGCATGCAGATGGCCGAGCAGGGCATCGAGCTTCTGCGCCAGGCCGCTGATACGGTAATCGTCATTCCGAACCAGAACCTGTTCCGCATCGCGACGGAAAAGACGACCTTTGAGGATGCGTTCGGCATGGCCGACCGGGTTCTTTATTCGGGCGTCAGCTGCATCACCAACCTCATTACCAAGGAAGGCCTGATCAATCTTGACTTCGCCGACGTGAAGACGGTGATGCGCGACATGGGCCGCGCCATGATGGGCACCGGCGTGGGCAGTGGCCAAGACCGGGCCAGGAAGGCAGCCGAGGCCTCGATCGCCAATCCGTTGCTCGACGAAAACTCGATGAAGGGCGCCAGGGGTGTTCTGGTCTCGATTTCGGGCGGCATGGACATGACGCTGTTTGAGGTCGACGAAGCAGCCACCCGCATTCGCGAAGAGGTCGGCGACGATGCAGATATCATCGTCGGTGCCATTTTCGACAACTCGCTCGAAGGCCAATTCAAGGTGTCGGTTGTCGCGACCGGATTGGCCGCGCAGAACTCGCAAGGTGAGCCGGTCGTCAACATGCGCGGCGAACCAGCACCGTTTCAGTCCATGCACTAAAGCGCGCGCAAAGGACGCTCTAGCTCTTGGAACTGAACAAGGCGGGCGCACCCTGTCGCCCGCACGCAACTTCGCCTGTCCGAGGTTGAGAGTTAGCCGAGCAAGGTCCGCGTCAGCGCGTGGTTCTTGTCGGCCAGGCCGTCAATGACGCTGAAATGGTGACGGTCGGGCTCGACCACGGCATTGGTCGCAGCGCCAAGCCCGGTCCAGATATTGGCGAGAAGCGCGTTCTGGCGCAGGAATTCGGCACGCTCGCCACCGCCGACCCAGCAGGTAATGCGGGCATTTTCCATCGGCCGCAGCAG
Source organism: Aminobacter sp. P4_H6_2 (assembly GCF_056400805.1). Lineage (NCBI taxonomy): Bacteria > Pseudomonadati > Pseudomonadota > Alphaproteobacteria > Hyphomicrobiales > Phyllobacteriaceae > Aminobacter > Aminobacter sp. P4_H6_2. The sequence continues at coordinate 3,420 of NZ_JBFUKO010000246.1, read as the reverse complement.
TGCGGGGCTCTCAGTCAGCGCCTCGGCCTCGTCGACCTTGAGCGTCGCGTTCATGCCCGTGCGCATCAGCGGGCGCAAGTCGTGCACACCTGATAGCGACACGACATGGCGAATGCGGCGCTGAACGTTGGGCGCAAGCGGCGTGTTAGCGCAAATCATCCGGCTGACAAGGTGCCCGCCGGCAGAATGACCTGTCAACACGATCGGGCCATCGACCATCTCGGCGGCCTTGGCAATGGCGGCGCCGATTTCCTTGACGATGTTGCTGATGCTAACTTCCGGGCACAGCGTGTAAGACGGCATCGCCACAGCATAGCCGCTGGCAACCGAGCCGGCAGCAAGATGCGACCAGAAGCTCTTGTCGAGCGCCATCCAGTAGCCGCCATGGACGAACACCACGAGCCCCTTGGGCGTACCTTCCGGCATGAACAAGTCGAGACGGTTGCGCGGCTTGTCGCCATAGGAGATGTCGAGCTTTGCCCGACCTGTCGCCGACAACTCGTCGCGAAATGTCTGTGCCGGCTCGACCCACGCCGCTGGCCAACGGTCGCCGCCGGCGATGTTTGCGCCATTGGTGTAGGCGTTGTCCCAATTGGCGATGTGATGTTCGAGCACTCGRCACCCTCCCTGGCGGCACGTTCAGGGCCATAGCAATGGCCAGCACTCTTCATGCCGTCAATGGGTCAGGGCCAAAAACTTTATGCTTGAAATAATTTTGGTCTGGTGCAATTCTCACCCCATCAGTCGAGAGCGTGGGAGGTCTCGCTGTGCCAAATGGCGGTCGCATCTTCGATCGCAACGGGTGCCGCAGCACATGCTGGATGGCCAGCCCGGCGTCGGCGCAAAGCCTCTCCGCAAGTTACGCATTCCAACACACCCACGGCGACAAGTCCGTGGTGATGAGCATCTAGGGGACAGCTGCAGAATGCTTGGACCGTCAGCGCATATCGACACTTTCACGCGCGACAACCTTCCGCCTGAAGAGCAGTGGCCGGATTTCCTGCTCGACGGCTTCGAGTATCCAGAATACCTCAATGCCGGCGTCGAGCTAACCGACAGGCTGGTCGAAAAAGGCCTGGGCGACCATACCGCGCTGATCGGCAACGGCCGCCGCCGCACCTACAAGGAACTGTCCGACTGGACCAACCGCCTCGCTCATGCGCTGGTCGAAAACTATGGCGTCAAGCCAGGCAACCGCGTGCTGATCCGCTCGGCCAACAACCCGGCCATGGTCGCCTGCTGGCTCGCCGCCACCAAGGCCGGCGCTGTGGTCGTCAACACCATGCCGATGCTGCGCGCCGGCGAACTCACCAAGATCGTCGACAAGGCCGAGATCACCATCGCGCTCTGCGACACCCGTCTGATGGACGAGATGATCGCCTGCGCCAAGGACAGCCCGTTCCTCAAAAAGGTCATCGGTTTCGACGGCACCGCCAACCACGATGCCGAGCTTGATCGCGTAGCGCTCGACAAGTCCGTGATCTTCGAAGCGGTCAAGACCGGCCGTGATGATGTCGCCCTGCTTGGCTTCACCTCGGGCACGACGGGTGTGCCGAAGGCGACGATGCATTTCCATCGCGACCTGCTGATCATCGCCGACGCCTATGCCAAGGAAGTGCTTGCTGTCACGTCGGACGACGTTTTCGTCGGCTCGCCGCCGCTGGCCTTCACCTTCGGTCTCGGCGGCCTTGCCATCTTCCCGCTGCGCTTTGGTGCTGCAGCGACCCTGCTCGAGCAGGCAACGCCGCCCAACATGGTCCATATCATCGAGACCTATAAGGCGACGATTTCGTTTACCGCTCCGACCGCCTATCGGGCGATGCTGAAGGCGATGGATGAAGGTGCGGACCTGTCGTCGCTGCGCGTCGCGGTTTCGGCCGGCGAAACCTTGCCGGCGCCGGTGTACGAGGAGTGGCTGGCAAAGACCGGCAAGCCGATCCTCGACGGCATCGGCGCCACCGAGATGCTGCATATCTTCATCTCCAACCGCTTCGAGGACATGAAGCCTGCCTCGACCGGCAAGCCGGTCGGCGGCTATGAGGCGCGCGTCGTCGACAGCGACATGAACGAGGTGCCGCGCGGCACAGTCGGTAAGCTCGCCGTGCGCGGTCCAACCGGCTGTCGTTACATGTCCGACGACCGACAACTCGAATATGTCCGCGATGGCTGGAACTTGACTGGCGACGCCTTTTACCAGGACGCGGACGGTTTTTTCCATTTTGCCGCCCGTTCCGACGACATGATCGTCAGCGCCGGCTACAATATCGCCGGTCCAGAGGTCGAGGCGGCGCTGTTTGCGCATCCTGAAGTCGCCGAATGCGCGGTCATCGGCGCCGAGGATGGCGAGCGCGGCCAGATCGTCGAAGCCTATGTCGTGCTGGTGCAAGGCGTGGCCGCGGATGCCGAGACCATCAAACGCCTGCAGGACCATGTCAAAGCAACGATCGCGCCCTATAAGTACCCCCGATCGGTGAAGTTCATCGATGCCCTGCCCAAGACCCAGACCGGCAAGATCCAGCGCTTCCGGTTGCGCGCGGAGAAGATGAATTGAGCAAGCCATACGATCCCTCCACCGAGGGCGCACAGATGTCGTTCAAGGACCGCATGTCCTACAGCGACTATTTGCATCTCGAAAAGATCCTCGACGCCCAGGCGCCGCTTTCGACCGCTCACGACGAGATGCTGTTCATCATCCAGCATCAGACCTCCGAGCTGTGGATGAAGCTCGCCCTGCACGAGATCGGCTCGGCGATCCGCTCGATCCGCGCCGACAAGCTCGAGCCGTCCTTCAAGATGCTGACGCGCGTGTCGCGTATCTTCGAGCAGCTCAACAGCGCCTGGGACGTGCTGAGGACGATGACACCGAGCGAATACACCGAGTTCCGCGACTCGCTCGGCCAGTCCTCCGGCTTCCAGTCGTGGCAATATCGCGCCATCGAATTCATGGCCGGCAACCGCAACCTGGCCATGCTGCGCCCCCACGCGCATCAGCCTGAACTCAGCGCAAAGCTGGAAGCGGTGCTCGCCCAGCCATCGCTTTATGACGAAGCGATTTTGCTGCTTGGCCGCAACGGCTTCGATGTCGGGGCCGACGCCAAGCAAACCGACTGGCGCGAAACCCGCACCGAAAGCGAGGAAGTGCTGGTCGCCTGGCAGGCGATCTACCGCGATCCGCAGCGCTACTGGATGTTTTACGAACTGGCCGAAAAGCTGGTCGATTTCGAGGATTACTTCCGGCGCTGGCGCTTCAACCACGTCACCACGGTCGAACGCATCATCGGCATGAAACGCGGCACGGGCGGCACGTCGGGCGCTTCGTATCTAAAGAAGATGCTGGAGGTTGAACTGTTTCCTGAACTCTGGAAAGTTCGCACCCGGCTCTAAAGCTATTTTTTCTATATTGAAAACACTGGGAGGGAG